>JAZKRQ010000016.1:0-27736 GCA_036628575.1 Halapricum sp. | reverse complement strand
GATTACCGCCGAAACGACGCGTTCACCGGGGCGACGCCACTCGACACCGAGTAACCATGCAGGGAACCCAACAACAACAGGCGTACGATCGGGGGATCACCATCTTCTCTCCCGACGGTCGCCTCTACCAGGTCGAATACGCCCGCGAAGCGGTCAAACGCGGCACTGCAAGCATCGGCGTTCGAACGAGCGACGGCGTCGTATTGGCCGTCGACAAGCGCATCCGGTCGCCGCTGATGGAGCGCTCCAGCGTCGAGAAGATCCACAAGGCCGACGATCACATCGGCATCGCCAGTGCTGGTCACGTCGCTGACGCCCGCCAACTGATCGATTTTGCGCGCCAACAGGCTCAGATTAACCAGCTCCGCTACGGCGAACCCATTGGCGTCGAGACGCTCACCAAGGCGGTCACCGACCACATCCAGCAGTACACGCAGGTCGGTGGCGCGCGGCCGTTCGGCGTCGCGCTGATCATCGCCGGAATCGCCGACGGTGAACCCCGCCTGTACGAAACGGATCCATCGGGGACGCCCTACGAGTGGAAGGCGCTCGCCGTGGGGGCCGACCGCGGGGACATCCGCGAGTATCTCGAAGAGAATTACGACGAAGAGATGGACCTCGATGCAGGGATCGGCCTGGCGCTGTCGGCGCTCGCGTCGGTCAACGAGGACGAACTCCGCCCCGAAGGGATCGGTGTCGCCACGATCTCAGTCGAGGACGAGACCTTCGGCGAACTTTCCGAAGAGGAGAAGCGCGAACACCTCGAAGCAAACGAGATCCTTGCCAGCGAGGAAGAAGACGAAGCAGACCAAGACGAAGAATAAAACGAGGGAGACATGTTTTAATCGTCCGTTTGTTCGGTTCGCTATTTTTCGGTGCTTCGACTCGCTCTAGTTCTCGAAGGAGATCCGCTTGACACGCCCGGGCACTGAACGGTACTCCCAGATGTGACCCCCGTCGCGGGCGGGTTTGACGCGGTCGACCTGTTCGAGGCCCTGTTTGATACACCCCCACCAGGACGATTCCGAGTCGTACCCGGCGGGGAACTCTTCGTACAGCGCCTCGAGGAAGTCCTTGCGCTTTGCCGTCTCCACGTCGCGCAACAGTGCGAGGGCGGCCCCGACGGCCCGACGGCGCCTGGCGATTAGCTCTTCGTCGTAGCCCGGAACCTCTATGTCGTCCAGGTCGGCGATGTCCTCCCCGATACGCCGGTCGTCGTCGATCGCTGTCCGCGAGCTATAGTCGATCCCGGAGCCGACGCCATCGCCGAGCCGTTCGCGGGTCTGTGTGACCGCCCGGCGGGCGAACTCGTCGAGGCGGTTGGCCTCGACGTTCGAGAGCGCGTCGGCGCTATCGCCCAGCGCATCATCCTCGATACGTGCGACGTTCGGCGCGAGGTTCGACCCCATCGCGACCGCGACGTCGTCGAGCTCGGGCGGATCGCCATCTGTCTCGTGGTCGATCGGGGGCGTCTCGACGTTCCGAAGGTCCATCTCTTCGGCTCGCTCGGCGTACGCTTGCAGTAGATCGGTCCGCTCGTCGTCACTATTTATATCGAATCGCCGGCTGACGATCCACTGGAGGTACGCCTGTCGGCTGTCGAATCCGAGGAGATCGGCCTCGACGGCGAGACCACGTGCGGTCTCGTCCGGCAGGTCCAGCTCGAACGAGGGCATTCGATATACGATACTGGGTTGTCGCGCTTGAATGTTACCCCGCGCACGGTGGCGGGGGGACTCCTGCTCTCACGAGGGCAGGCTCCCTGTTTCGATGACGTGACGTGCAGACGCGAACTCAAACCGAGTCGTGTCCGTAGCGGTCACTCTCTCCACACGCGACATACCGTTGAGCGGGCCGTGGCCGCGCCGCAGGAGGGGTCGAAGTCGTACAGCAGGGACCGGTTGACCGCTCCTGTCGATAGAAACACGGCGGCCGGGATCCGAACCGGCCAGGCGGATGACTCGGGAGCTTCCGGCCCGGGATATCAGGCGGAGCTGTCCTGGGCGACGAGCAGGTCGAACGGCGTGTCCGCGGGCTCGTCGTCAGGGGAGAGATACCCCGCCGCGAAGGCCGTGTAAACCGTGCCGCCGTTGAGGCTCACATCGAAGTCGGCCACGACATCCCCGTCGTTGCCGGCGGTGTCACCACGGATTTCGACGGTGTAATCGTTCGCCCCAACAGTCACGTAGCCGGAACCGCCGAACGGGACACCGTCGAACAGCACTACGTCGCCGCCCGCGGCAGTCACATCGACTGCGGGCGCGTCTGGAGAGGCGTGAATCACGCGGAGGCGCGCTTCGTCGTCGGCAACTTCGGAGTTGTCGTCTTCCAGAACCAGTGGCGCGAACGGCTCGTCCGCCTGATCGCCGACCTCGCCGGTCGCGGCGATGGTGTAATCGGTGTCTTCAGCGACCGTCACTGTTCCGGAGAACACTTCTGTATCGGGTGCTCCAGCCGGCGTGATCGTCACCTCGTGATCCGTCGCGGGGACGGTCAGATAGCCGCTGACCGCCCCGAAGGGAACGTCTTCGAGTACCGCGTTCCCGTTGAGGTAGACATCGACGTTCGGTGCGTTGGGCGACATGTGTGCGACTCTGACGTTCCCCTCGCTCGGCTCGGGCTCAGGCGCGGCCCCGCGTCCGCTCGGAGTGGTGACGAGGAGGTTGAACGGTGCGTCCCCAGGCTCGTCGTCGGGCGACAGATATCCTGCAGCGAAGGCCGTGTAAATCTCACCGCCTTCGAGACTCACGTCGAAGTCGGCCACGACGTCCCCGTCGTTAGAGTCTGTATCGCCACGGATCTCGACAGTGTAGTCGCCCGCTCCAACGGTTGCATATCCAGACTCGCCGAACGAGACGCCATCGAACAGTACGACGTCCCCGCCAGCAGCGGTCACGTCGACTGCGGGCGCGTCCGGTGAGGCATGAATCACCCGGAGGCGCGCTTCGTCGTCGGCCACTTCCGTAGTGTCGTCTTCCAGAACCAGGGGGGCGAACGGTTCGTCAGCGTCGTCGCCGATCTCGCCGGTCGCGGCGATCGTGTAGTCGGTATCTGCAGCGACCGTCACAGGACCCGAGAACACTTCTGTGTCAGGTGCTCCAGCCGGCGTGATCGTCACCTCGTGCTCGGCGGCCGGGACCGAGAGGTATTGACTGACCGCCCCGAAGGGAACGTCTTCGAGTACCGCGTTCCCGTTGAGGTAGACATCGACGTTCGGTGCGTTGGGCGACATGTGTGCGACTCTGATCCGACCCTCCCCACCCATGCCGGGTTCAGTCGTCTCCATGTCTGGCTCGGTTGTCTCCATGTCTGGCTCGGTCGTATCCATCCCGGTCGTTTCGTCGTCATCTTCCGTCGGCGTGGCGTCGCCGTCATCACCGGTACATCCTGCGAGTCCGATTGTGGTCACTGTGCCGAGTCCCAATAGCATTCGTCGTCGAGTCGTTGGTCGGTCCGTCATATGCGTTCGTTCCTGAGTCTGATAGTAGATTAACAATTTTCGTGATTCAGACTCAAATTCGGCGTGAATGTGCCGAAAATGCGTTCGAGAATGCTTCTCTCGCCCGGGCTACTTTCGGGAGAATTGAGTCTAATCTACCAAAACCCCTATTCCAATGGTTCGGGTAGTTCTGGGTGTAATGAGCCGTCACAGGTGGCTGGCGGCCGTCAAACGGTCGTCCGGCCACGGTTCCACCGAGGACCGGAAACCTTCGATAGCGCCCGCTGGGACCGATATCGAAGCCAGTCGATCACCGGACTGGCGACCGGTGGATTATTCTACTGTGCCGTCAAATCACCGGGCGTATGGAGGCGGTGCTCTGGCAGACGCTCGCGGGAACGCGCGGCGGGCCCAACAGGGCTCGTATCCTGAACGCGCTGGAAGACCGGCCGCGCAACGCCAACCGCCTCGCCGAGGATCTCGATCTCGCGTACAACACCGTCCGGCACCACCTCGAAGTCCTGGAGGACAACGACATCATCACGAGTGCCGACGAGAGCTACGGCGCGGTCTACCTGCCGAGCGGGCGAGCACGACAGCACTGGGATACGATCGAGGACATCATTTCTCAGGTGGAACAATGAGTCAGCTACGTACCAACGGCGACGTTGCAAAGCGACCGGACGGAGGTGACAGATGACGCTCACACTGGACATCGCACGGCTGGCAGCAGTGGTGAACATCGTATTGCTGACAGCGTTGATCGTCGTCTGGGGCCGTCTGTACCGGGAGATCAAGTCCACGTTCACTCTGGGGTCGATCGTCTTCGCCCTATTCTTGCTCGCGGAGAACGCTACGGCACTGTGGTACTACTTCAATCCCACACCTGGGCTGCCGCCGTTCGCCGTCGAGATCATGATGGTTTTGCAGGTCCTGGAAGCGCTGGCTATCGCGACGCTGCTGTATATCACCTGGCAGTAAGTTCGGAAACACCTTTTACCCGTCCCCAAGTAGCGTCGATATATGATATCCCTTGACGAAGCTGTCACGGCCCGTCTGGAATCTCACGGTGAACGGTTCGAGGTGCTCGTCGATCCGGACGCGGCCCTGGCGATCAAACGCGGGGAGTTCGATGGCGAGTTAGAGGAGGTTATCGCCGCCGAGGACGTCTTCGAGAACGCCTCGCGGGGCGATCGGCCGCCGGAAAACGCCCTCGAAGAGGTGTTCGGGACGACCGATCCGATGGAGATCATCCCCGAGGTGATCGAACGAGGAGAAATCCAGATCACAGCCGAGCAGCGCCGCGAGATGCAAGAGCAAAAGCGCAGGCAACTGATCCAGCGGATCACGCGCAATGCAGTCAACCCGCAGATGGACGACGCACCTCATCCGCCCGATCGGATCGAGTCCGCCCTCGAAGAGACGGATTTCAGGGTCGATCCAATGGAGCCGGTCGAGAATCAGGTCGACGAGGCCCTGGAAGCGCTCCGTCCGGTCATTCCGATCCGTTTCGACGAAGTGACAATCGCCGTCCAGCTTCCGCCCGAGTACGCCGGCAGCGGCCAGGCAAAGATCCGCGAATTCGGCGAACTAAAGCGCGAGGAGTGGCAAAACGACGGGTCGTGGGTCGGCGTCGTGCAGTTCCCCGCAGGTCTGCAGAATGATTTCTACGAGCTGGTCAACGAGGTCTCCAGCGGAACCGCCGAGACCACGATGATCCAGGACGAAGACGAGATCAGTCGTCGCTGACTACGTGAGTGTTTCGACCGGCACGTCCAGCCGGAGGCGGTCGTCGCGGACGGCCTCTACGAACTCCCAGGGGTAGTAGTGATCCCACCCCTCGACGTACGACAGATCCTTGTCGTCAACCACGACGTACCCCTCCGCGTCGGGAAACAGTTCGGACAGCATCGTCACCCGCCTAGCGCGACGCGGCCAACCATCGACTTCGTCGTCGTTTTCCGTCTCGGAGAACTCCCGGTACCATTCGTTTTCGAGTTCCAGGACTGCCTCGCGGACACCCGGAACGCTAGCTTCCGCCTTCAGTTTCTGGTTGCCGATGGCCCAGACCTCGTGGTGGGTCTCCTCGTTCAAATGATGGATCCAGGACAGCGGGACAGCCTGCTTTTCGGGATGCGGGTTCACGTCGACCGTCTCATCCCTATCGAAGGCGAGGACAATATGTTCCGCGCCACTCGGAGGCGATGTCGTCATCGAGAAAAAAGTCCTTCGCCCGGGTAATTATCTTGTCGAATACAACCAGGTGATATTGTGCCGCTCGGGCCGATGGTCAGGATCAAATCGAGACAGTTAGTGCAATCGGCCCGGTGTCAGGCTCGCTTGAAACCCAAAAAGAACCCGCCAGCGAAGCCTGCTCCAACGCCGGCCGTCGAAATGAACGTCATAAGCCAGTCCTGACCCTGTTCTTTCCCGGTTTCACTCGCTTTGGCGATCCCGGCCGTGAGCCTGTTCCAGTCGACAGTGAGAATCCCTCGGGATTCGAGAAATCGGAACAGCACGAGTTCCAGCCCGATGATGACCGCGATGACCTTCGCGACCTTTTTCGCGGCGAACCCGATCAGGAACCCGATAGCTCCGCTGCCACCGACTTCGATACCAAACTGCGCGAAATCGAACTCAGCCATATCCGAACCCTCACCGTCGGGCCTAAAGACTCTTGTGCCCGACAGCAGTCGAACGAGAAGACGACCGAGACAGTATCACGCGGAGGCAGCCTGTGTGCCGCTCGATTCCAGCAGTTCCTTGTATCGGTTGCGGATGGTGACTTCGGAGATGTCCGCGACGTCGCTCACGTCGCTCTGGGTGACGTGATCGTTGGTCAGCAACGCGGCGGCGTAGATCGCCGCGGCAGCGAGTCCGACCGGGCTTTTGCCGCTGAGGATACCGTCCTCTCGTGCGGCTTCGATCAGGCGGCGGGCAGTTCGTTCGACCTCCTCGGAGAGGTCGAGATCGCTGGCGAACCGCGGGATGAAACTCTCGGGATCGGCCGGTTTGATTTCGAGGTTAAGCTCGCGGATGATGTACCGATACGTCCGCGTTAGCTCCATCTTATCGACCCGGGAGACAGTCGTCATCTCGTCGAGACTCCGGGGGACGTTAGCCTGCCGGGCGGCGGCGTACAGCGACGCCGTCGCGACGCCTTCGATCGACCGGCCCGGAAGCAGATCCTCCGACAGCGCGCGTCGGTAGATGACGCTCGCGGTCTCGCGGACGTTCTCGGGCAGGCCAAGTGCGGAGGCCATGCGGTCGATCTCGCCCAGTGCCTGTTTGAGGTTGCGCTCCTTGGAGTCGCGAGTGCGGAACCGCTCGTTCCAGGTGCGCAGGCGCTGCATCTTCTCTCGCTGGGAGGCGTTCAGCGATCGTCCGTATGCGTCCTTGTCCTGCCAGCCGATGTTTGTCGACAGCCCCTTGTCGTGCATCATCGTCGTCGTCGGCGCGCCGACGCGGGACTTCTGGTCTTTCTCCTGGGCGTCGAACGCTCGCCATTCGGGCCCGTGATCGATCTCGTCTTCTTCGACGACCAGCCCACACTGCTCACAGACCGTCTCACCGCGCTCGCTGTCGGTGACGAGCGTCCCGCCACACTCCGGGCAGGTCTCTCGTTCGTCGTTCGTCTCCGCCCGCTCTGTCAACCGCTCAGTATCGCCGTTAGTGACTCGTGTCGTTGTCTCACTCATGTTAGGTGTCGGGAGGGCGAATTCTGCGCTACGGGGACCTACACCCTCTTGATGTATAGTTAGTGCGAAAAGTATATAAAGATTTCGGTAGTACTTATAAATAAGTGAATGACAGTATAAATGATCTACGGTATTTGTTGGCGAACCAATCCTGTGAACGATTCTCAGACCGTAAAAAGGTGTCCTTCAGCTGGGACCTCGAACAGACCGGCCCTGGCTCCGGCGTCGAGCCACGCGTGCCCATAGGAGAACGCCGCCAGCGCGTTGACGAGATCCTCCTCGTCCCGGAAGTGTCGACCGTCATTTAGGTACGACCTGGCCATCTCCAGGAACTCCTCGGCCGCTTCGAAGAGAGGTGTTCCCGATGGCGGTGCGACAGTGGCTTCTGCCAAGGCTTCACTGAGCAGCGCCTCGTAACGGTCGGTCTTCTCGACAATATCTGCCATGAGAGGATAGATGGGGCGCCCGGGCCTCAGAGTAACGATCGACGAACGCCCGGCTTCGTCCCGCAAGCCGTTTGTAGGGCACTCGGCTAGGGGCCGGTAGTGACCGACGACGACGCCGACTCTTCGACGGTGGACGCTCTCTACGACGCTCTGGAAGCGCTGGGCCAGCCCGTCGTGACGGCGACGCGGTACGCCCAGCACCACGAGGTAGACCAGGATCAGGCGTCCGACGAACTCGATTCTTTATCTGACGAGGGATCGCTCGAACGACAGGACGTCTCGGCCGATCCAGTCGTCTACTATCCCAGCGAGTGGGCCCGGATGACTGATCGCGAACGCGTGATCGTCTTCCCCGAGCGACGACAACTCGTCGTGGACAAGCCACAACAGTTCACGCGCGCCCAGCTCTCGCAGTTCGCCCGTCTGATCGACACCACCGGCTCGGAGGGCTACCTCTACGAGATAACGCAGGCGGACATCTGGCAGGCTCCCTACGAGGACCTCGACGACCTCCTCGGTACCGTCCGGGACGTCCTGCCCGACCCCACTCCCGACCTCGAAGACTGGATCGAGAGCCAGTGGGAGCGAGCCCACCAGTTCACGCTACGGACCCATCAGGATGGCTACGTCGTCCTGGAGGCGGCAAGCGAGGATCTGATGGGCAACGTCGCCCGGCAGAAACTCGAAGCCGGACAGTTGCGGGCGGATCTCTCCGAAACCGAGAGCTGGGTCGCCGAGGAGGCCGTCGCCGAAGTCAAGCGAACCCTCTACGAGGCGGGCTACCCTGTCGTCGACCGACGAGATCTAGATACCGGCGAGCCGCTCCCCGTGGATCTGAACCTCGAACTCCGGCCCTACCAGCACGAGTGGGTCCAGTCGTTCCTCGAAGGCAAATCCGGTGTACTCGTTGGCCCACCCGGTAGCGGCAAGACCGTTGCCGCGATGGGGATCCTCTCGCGCATCGAGGGTGAGACTCTCATTCTGGTGCCGGGGCGTGAACTGGCGACCCAGTGGCGCGACGAACTGCTCGCACACACCACACTGACGGCCGAGCAAATCGGCGAGTATCACGGCGGGCAAAAGCAGGTCCGACCAGTGACGATCGCGACCTACCAGACCACCGGGATGGACCGCCACCGGCACATCTTCGATGATCGGGAATGGGGTCTGATCGTCTACGATGAGGTTCACCATGTGCCGTCCACCGTCTTCAGGCGGAGTGTCGATCTGCAGAGCCAGCACCGATTGGGGCTCAGTGCTACTCCCGTCCGGGAAGACGACCGCGAGGAGGAGATCTTCACACTGATCGGCCCGCCGATCGGTACCGACTGGGACGCGCTGTTCGAGGCGGGCTTCGTCGCCGAGCCAAGCGTCGAGATCCGGTACGTTCCCTGGGCCGACGACACTGCACGCAACGAGTACGTCAGTGCGCAGGGCCACGAACGACGGCAACTCGCCGCGGTCAACCCCGCAAAAGTCGAGGAAGTCAGGCACCTCTTGAGCCGCCACGACGGCGAACAGGCGCTGATCTTCGTCGACTACCTCGACCAGGGCCATGAACTCTCGGCCGCACTCGACGTACCCTTTGTCAGCGGCGAGACTCGCCACGCCCGCCGCTCGGAGCTGTTCGAGGCGTTCCGATCCGGACTCCGGGACGCGCTTATCGTCTCACGAGTCGGTGACGAGGGTATCGACCTCCCTTGCGCCGAAGTGGCCGTCGTTGCCTCCGGACTCGGTGGCTCCCGCCGACAGGGATCTCAACGAGCCGGCAGGACCATGCGACCGGAAGGGAAAGCGACGATGTACGTCCTGGCGACCCGTGGATCCCGAGAGGAGGACTTCGCTCGCCAGCGGATGCGGCACCTCGCCGAGAAGGGTGTCCGCGTCACCGAGCGCTCTGCGGAAGCCGCCACGACAGACAACGAGTGATAGTGACTGCTGTAACTATGTACCGGTACGACCCCCCGACTGCGGGCGGTCGATGTGGCATTGACTTACAGCAGTCACTATGATTCGGTCGGTACAGGTGTGAGCTGTCGTGCCGTGTTACTCCCTCCCATTCTTGCAAAAGAATTAATATATTCCCACGCACAGAAATCGGTACAGCGATCAGGTGATCCAGATGACCGACGCCAACTATCCGTCGCCGGCTATCGCAGCAAGCGATAGCTGGGTCGCGATCCCGTGGCCGAAGACGGCCCCGGCGATCCGCGGCGGGACGGTGGGTGACGTCGGCCCGATTCTGGGTCACTACCCCGCTCGGTTCAACGCCAGTCTCGCCGCGTAAGACCCCCCAGTAAGGGTACGGCGTTCGTGACGGAACGCAGGACGGCGGGAGACTGGACGTGACCGGTGTGGGAACGCCCTTCTTCCGCCATCGATACCCTGTTGGAGACAGTCGACCGTCTCCGGCCGATGCTTCCGTCGTCGCCCGGGGCCGCCGGTCTCCCGAACGCGGCTCTCCAGAGCAATCGCTATCATCCAGCCGCAGCATTCCGGTTCGCGTGGTCGTGGCCCACACGGGCTCCGGTTCGATTCCGGACGCCGGCCTATGGCCGTCCAAGCCAGACACACTGACGTGACGGCGACGGTCACCCTCTGGGTCCCCCTCGACGCGAGCGGGGACCTCACTAGCGGCGTCGAGGCCGTCCTCGGCGACGTCGAGGGAGTCGAAGCGACCGACGTCTACGACGTCACCGAAGTCCAGCCTCGATCGACTGACATCCGTGTTACGGCAACCGTGGGTCTGCAAACGACCCTCCCCGCCGAAACTGACCGTGCTTGCGAGCGTCTGGGCGAGGGATTCGGCGTCATGGACGTGAGGAGCTGCCGCGTCGACGGGGAAGCGTGAACATTCGATCACTCCGGGCCGGTCGTCCGCCGGTACCGCCGGCGTTCGGGTTCGACTCCCGGACGGAGCCTGCGGGGAATCCCCCGCTGATAGCATGTTCACAGCGCAAGCCCTCCAAGCTGAACTCCTTGCACAGAAGCACGAACGCAGACGTAAAGCGCGAAAACGCCGACGGTCACGTCGCTACCGACGATAACATCGGCCACGGAACCGTCGGCCACCTTTCAATACCGTATCGGTAGTGTGAACTACCCCTGCCTACTCGCCGCCGTTGGCGGCTCCTTGAGTCAGGGGCTTAGCGCCTGTTAACAGCTAACGACCGGATTCGTCAGGCCGCAGCACCGTCGTTTCCGGCGTCGGTTTCCGATTCGATACTCTCGGGGTCGCTCTCGTCCCCGGACGAGCCTTCCAGAACGATCCCCGTGAGTCCGGCAGCGATCATGCCGACGCCCACGGCACGCGTCGAGTTCGCGTACCACTTTTTGGGTTCGAGTTCCTCTGCGTTCTCGAAGCCCATCGACAACATACGCGAGGACATCTTCAGCGCCAGTCGAGGCGCAACGGCGTAGAAGACGCCGTTCAGTGCCAGCCACGCGTATCCGTACTTTCGACATTTGGGGAACATCACCGGAATTACGCGCTCCAGTAGTGTGAAGGCACGCCCGATTTTATTGGGGCACTCTTGGCGAGGCTATTCCCGCGACCACCGGGCGTCCGAGAGTGTCCGCTGGACAGCTTCCTGGCCGATCGCCCGAGCGAGGGTGTCGAATCCGGCCCGCTCCTCGCGATCGTCGGCGTTGGCGACTAGTCGTGAGACGATGAACTCCGGCGTCGAACGACCGACTGTCCCGAACCGAGGTTGATAATCGACCTCTAGATCCAGATCGGGGGTTAGCCCTTCCGCGAAGATGCCGTCGACGCGGGCCGTCTCGGGCAAGGGTTCGAGATCGTCCGCGAGGTGGGTGACGAACACGCCCAGCGCTTCCCGTTCGACCGTCAGCGTAACCAGCCCGTGCAACAGGTCCGCGGCGCTGCCGGGCTCGGTGATCGCCTCGAACTCGTCGACGAGCATAAGGGCGTGACCGTCCGCACTCAGCGGTGGGACGACGTTCTTCAATGTGGCTTCGAGAACGCCGGCGTTGAAACTGGCGTGACGCCGGTGGAAGACGATCGCATCCACGAATCCGACCTCGGCCGTCTCGGCGGGAACCGGCAGCCCCATCTGTGCGAGCAACTGGACTTGCGCGAGTGTCTCCAGAAGCGTCGTCTTCCCACCGCTGTTGGCCCCCGTCAGAACCGCCACGCGGTCGCCGCTCGGCGGGGCGTTCGATCGTGGGAACTCCAGGCTTTGCTCGCCGACGGCGTAAGTCACCGGCTGGATATCCTCCTCGGCAGCCTGGAGGAACACGTTCCGCGCCGCTTCGACGGCCAGCACGTCGCTGTCGAGAGCGAACTCCGGCCGGACGAGATCGAAGTCGATCGCAAACCGGGACAGTGAGAGCAGAAAAGCGACGTCGTCGACGGTCTCGACTGCAGCGTCGATCTCCGAACGGGTGTCTTCGATAGTACCGCGTGCGTCTGCGGCGACAGTCTCGGTCCGTTCGTCGACAGCGGACCGAAGATCGTCCGCGAGCGTCCTGAGCGTTTCGGCGACGAAGTCTCGGGCGTCGACCGCCTCGTCCGGCATCGCCTCCCGGATCCGACCGACGTCCACGGCGGTCTCGGCGGCCACGTGATCGAGAACTCCCTCCTCGAACGCGTCAGGGGTTCTGATCTCGTCCCGAACAGATTCGACGACCGCTTCCGGGGTGGCAGCGAAGTCCTCAACAGTCCCGAGTTGGTCCTCCAACTGGTCGAGATCGTCGTCGGCACCGGCAGCGACGGACCCGTCCTCGGAAAGAGTCGCGAGCGCGTCCCGGGCTGCAACGAGTGCGTCGTTATCAAGTTCCTGGAGCGGTTCGAAGACGCCGCTATCGACGCCAAGGTCGGCGAGTTCGAGTGCGGCGGTCACGGCCGACTGCTCGCTGTCGCCTTGACTCTCGTAAGATTCGAACGCCGACATGATCGCCTTGCGACTCTCCTCGTCGAGACGCGTCCAGGTGTCCCTGGCGTCGATCACTGCGTCGAGACGCTCTTCGATGTCGGTTCGGTCGGAAAGCGGGGTGAGCAGTCGGATCCGGTCGGCGGCGTGGTCCGTGACGGCGTACTGGCCGATCACGTCCAGCAAGTCCTTGTACACCTCACGGGCGTCGCGAGTCGCAAGCACGTCCATCGCGGGACCACCCTCGACCCGCCGGAGGATCCGCGTCGCGCGACCGCGGCTCAGACCCGCAGCGGTCAGCGTCCGGACGTCGCCGCTCTCGATAGCCTCGATTGCAGTCTCGACGCCCAGCTCCGACGCGAGCAGCTCCCGGGTCTTCGGACCGATACCCCAGTAGTCCTCCAGTCGCATAGCGGACGGTCGGCCCCCCGACGGGTATAGCTTTCTTCCACGGACTTAGTGCAGTGCAGCGGCCACACATCTACGTCCTTATTATCAGTGAATCGAAATGATGTATTGGCCGCGCGGCAGCACCCCGCATCCCCCGATCAGTCGACCGCTACGGTCCCGGTCGGCCGGGCGGGCGAATCTGGGGGAAGCGGCGATGCTCACCTGGGACCCTGATTCGAGGACGTCTCGGTCGTCACTCGCGAGACGATAGTGATCGACAGACGGCTCTGCAACCACTACGCTGCTGGCGCTCTCCGATCGGTCCCGCACCCTGAAATACGTCGGGAGCAAAAGGGAGACGATGAGTGACGATCCCGGAACCGAGGCGTCATGCCCTCAATGCGGCGAGCCGATCACCGGCGTGGAGGGACGGTGTCCGTCCTGTGGGCTCAACTTTTTCGACGACGAGGGTGGACTCTCGCCGGACGCCGTCGACGCTATGCTCGCGGATGTCGACGTCGATCGCCCCGGGCCTGTCCCTCGTGAAGGTTATTACACACCACAGTGGATTCGCCTCGTCATCGGACTGGCGATCTCCGTGCCGATGGCACCGTTGACGCTTTTCATTGCGGAGTCCGTCGCTCCGATCCCGCTGTGGCTCAGCGGCGTCGTGTTCCTCGCTGGCTGGCTCGTCCCGGGATATCTGCTCTCGCGCCGTGCCGTCCCGAGCGTGATCGTCGGGACAGGGCTGTTGGTCGTGGGGGCGACACTGGCTGTGACGCCACTCGTGATCGTGATCGGGCGGTCACTACTGGGGACCGACGCCAGCGAGATCGGCGCACTCGGGACGAACGTCTGGACTGCCCAGAGCGCGTTTCTTGCCGTCGGGCTGGCCGTGCTCGCGCTGGGGGCGCTCGTCTACCGTCACGCGACTGGCAAGCGCGAGGACTGGGCGGACGCTGAATTAGACGAGTAGTGTCGTCACTCAGGATCAAGTTCTAATGCAACCGGGAGAGGAACGCCGACAGCTACCACGCGGTCGCCGCCGACACTTCTGACGTCTCTCGGGAGTTTCGACGACACAGTCCCTCACTCGATCCGGTTGGCGTACGCGTACGCTTCGTCTCCAGCTGTCGGCTGGGAACCGTCGAGGACGATACACCAATCATCTAACACGTCAGGGTCTTCGAGTGCGTTCGTGACCGTCGTTCGCACGTCGAGGACATCCACTCCGTAGTAGTCACGGGGGACGCCGTGCAGATACTGCAGCGCCGTCTCGAAGAGGCTCCGCATACCGTCGTCGTTCTCGAAATCAAAATGTTTGTACGCACCCGCAGCGACCTGAACCATCCCGTGTAAGAACGCACTCTCGGTCGTGCCGCGGCCGTAATTGTACCACTCATCTTCAAAACAGTCATGCGATTCGTGATAGGCACCGCTGTTGTACAGCCGGACGCCGTGGACGACGGCCCGCCGCAACGTCGCGTGCTCCCAGCGCTCGTCGGTCCATCCGGTCGGGGACCCAGACGGTGGCGAAACAGTGTCGTCGCGAGTGTGCTCGTCCATAGGCAGTCAACGCGGGCACGAAAGGAAACCTCGTCGTTCGCGGAACCGGGGTTCGAGAAAATCACTCATAGTGACTGCTGTGGCGATTTACCGGAACGACCGTGCGACCTCATTCGGCCGATCCAGTACCGATTTCCAGCAGTCATAGTGATTACTGTAACGATTTACCGGTGCGACCGCACGACGCCGTGCGGTCGACCCGGAACAGACTTACAGTAATCACTATCAGTATGAGTGAGTTTTCGCGCTCCGTTCGAACGCGCCTGTGGACTCGTCGTTTTCCGTAGCACGTTTATACCACCTCGCGTTACCACCAGTTGCACGCTACAGGTGCGAGGGTAGCCAAGCCTGGAAACGGCGGCGGACTCAAGATCCGCTCCCGTAGGGGTCCAAGGGTTCAAATCCCTTCCCTCGCACTGCTGGACCCACGCGGTCCCTCGCCAGTGCGGCAAGACGGAGCGTCTTGCCCTCGCAAACTTCTCACGACGACAAACGGTAGCCACGTGTGGATACAGCGGCAGACTCACGATACGCGCTCGTAGGGTCTCCACGGGCGTAGCGAGCGGCGGCTCGGAAGAGGATTGTCGCAGATCCTTGGGTGATTAGCTAAGCGGCTAGGACGCCCGGATTCGAATTCCTGGACGAAATTTCTGGATTTCTATACTATTCCCTATCAGTAGGATAGGATTTGATAGTAAGAACGACAGGTTCGTGAGCGGTTTTCGACACCCTCTTTTCGACGCCCGCGAGAGGTCGAGCCATGACTCATCGGATCGCGGTGATCCCCGGTGACGGGATCGGTCAGGAAGTGATGCCCGCGGCGACTGACGTGCTCGGTGCGCTCGATCTGGACTTCGAGTTCGTCGAAGGCGAAGCCGGCGACTACATCGCCGAGGAGACCGGCGAACCACTCCCGGAAGAGACTGCCGACCTCGCGCGGGACGCCGACGCCACCCTGTTCGGCGCGGCCGGCGAGCACGCGGCTGACATCATCCTCCCGCTACGGGATATCGTCGGCTCGTACGCCAACGTCCGTCCGGCGAAAGCCTATCCCGGGCTCGAGGCCGTCAAGCCCGAAACTGATATCGTGTTCATCCGCGAGAACACCCAGGGCGTCTACGCCCAGATCGAGAGCGACATCGCGGACGGCGTCTCCACGCTGACCCGCGTGGTCACGCGCGACGCCTCCCGAAAGATTGCCGAGTACGGGTTCGACTACGCTGAGGAACACGGCTACGACAACGTGACTATCGCCCACAAGGCAAACGTCATGCAGAAGACCGATGGCATGTTCCTCGAAGCTGCCGAAAACGTAGCACGAGAACGAGGGGTCGACTACGACACCGCGTTGATGGACGCACTGGCGATGAAACTCGTCATGAACCCCGAAGACTACGGCGTGATCATCACACCCAACCTCGCAGGTGACGTCCTCTCGGACCTGGCGGCCGGGCTGGTCGGCGGGCTCGGTCTGTTGCCCAGCGCCAACGTCGGTGACGACAACGCGCTGTTCGAACCGGTCCACGGATCCGCACCTGACATCGCCGGCCAGGGTATCGCCAATCCCTCTGCTATGATCCTCTCGGCCGCGATGATGCTCGATCACCTCGGCTACGACGACGAGGCGACCCGGGTCACCGAGGCCGTCGAGACAGTTCTTGCCGAGGGACCACATACCCCGGACCTCGGTGGCGAGGCCTCGACTGACGAGTTCGCCGAAGCGGTCGTCGACCAACTTTAATTCTGGCCGCGTATCGACCTGTTTATAACTCCCTAGTGAGTCATTCATTGCTAGTGCAATCGCGCCGATCGACGGCGTATCGATATCTATGATCCTGACAGTCACACCGAATCCGGCAGTAGACCAGACGATAGAGATGAAGGAACCGCTGGAAGAAGACGCCGTTCAGCGGTCGGCCGGCGCGCATTTCGACTCGGGCGGCAACGGTATCAACGTCTCGCAGTTCGTCAACGCGCTCGGTCACGAGACGCAGGCGGCCGGCATCGTCGGTGGGTTCACCGGGTACTTCATCAAGCAAGACCTCAAGCGGTTCGACGTTCCGACCGACTTCTGTGAGGTCGATTCCGATCCGACCCGGATGAACACGGCTATTCTCGCGCCCAATCATCAGTACCGAATCAATCAATCGGGCCCGGAGGTCGATCCCGAGATTGTCGAGGAACTCGAGGCGGTCCTCAAGGAGTACGATCCCTCGATCGTCAACATCGGTGGGAGCCTCCCGCCGGGGATGGAAACAGAAGACATCGACCGTCTCGCCGGTGCTGGCGACTGGGACACCGCACTCGACATCCATGGGGACGATATGGTGGAGCTCGAGGGTACCTACGAGTACTGCAAGCCCAACGAGGTCGAGCTGGCCGAGGCGACCGGTATCGAAGTCGAGGACATCGACGACTGCGCAGAAGCCGCCAGACAGCTTCAATCGGAAGGGTTCGAGCGCGTCATCGCCTCGCTCGGTTCGGAAGGGGCGATGATGGTCACGCCCGAGCAAACCCTTTACGCGCCCGCCCTGGACGTCGAGGTGGTCGACACTGTCGGTGCCGGCGACTCGATGTTCGCCGCCATCATGTGGGCCTATGAACAGGGCTGGTCCGACGAGAAGGCACTGCGCGCAGGCGTGGCCACCTCCGCGAAGGTTGTCGGTCACTCCGGAACTGGTGTCCGCACTCTCGATCCAACGGACCTGATGGACGACGTCCGCGTCTGGACGCTCAAGAGCTGATTTTGCTGCCAGTCGCTGAGTGAACGATACTATCGGTTATCGTCACCTATTGTGTTAATTACCGAAAATTATACTAATATAATCTTATATAGAATACAAACTTCGGATCTCACCTTAGTTTTATATACTATCAGGTCATTACCTATATTAGAAGAGAGATTAAAAGTAATATGCACAAAGCAGATAAAGACAAAAATACAAACAGTATCAAAGATATAAAATCTCCTAGAAGCAAACATAAGATGAATAGACGTGACGTACTCAGTCAAACGATAGGGTCCTCAATTTGTTTAAGCGCGATATCAATATTAGGATCAAAATCTGTATCGGCTGCGTCTACTATCGATGGCGGCGGAGGCTCAGATGGCTGGCCGGATGATATTGATCAAATGTATGATCCAGAGACATATGAGCTATGTGCAGAAATGGAGTTCACAGGGGATGGACCGAGTAATCCAGACCTTCCTACGTGGGACGGCGGGCTCACAGTAGGATTTCAGACGGTGGAGTCAGATGACTATCCTTATAGTTATCGTATATATGATCCGACTATCACCTTTGAGTATATCGACTACCCTGGAGGTGCTAATCCCGAAATCACTATACAAGATACATATATGCAAGGTGATGATTCTCCCGATGATGCTACAGTACAATATGCGCTCGATCTGATGTGGGATGCGATCGCACCAATACCCAGTCCTTTTGGTCTAGTCTCAGGTGGCATTAATGCTGACCTCTATTCCGATCAGGAAGGGTTTGAAGTGAGCTACGCTGGAACTGATTGGAATGGTGATACAATAGGGGGTATAGCATTTAATCATGGTATTGTTGATAGCTGTGAGTTAGGCGAATACAGAGTAAGGGCAGAGGCAAGTGCAAGTGTCCACCGGTATGATCCAGGTGATTATAATATCAACTATGATGATAAAGTAGTCAATCTCGGAAACCTTAATGAATCTGAAGAATTTATTATAAAACTAGAAAGCTGTAGCGGATGATATCCAGCCGCGCACGGTGACATTTTGTAGTTCTGTTTGCCCGGGGAAGGCCCTCGCATCGTAGCGTTTATCGGGTCTATCATTACCGGTACTATCGTCACTGCAGCAATTCTCACGGTACTCAAACCTGACCACGTCCCCGAAGCGGAGACGGCCACCGAAACCACGACCGCCGACTAAACGCTATTTCCTCGATTTCAAACAATGGACAAAGAAACCGTAGATCGTGTACTTTCGTCGGATCTGGTATCTCTAGAGGAGCCGCCGGCCGACAAGCGCGCCGTCATCGAACACCTGCTCGATCTCGCTGTCGATGCGGGCCGCGTCGACGACCGCGAGCAGGCCCTGGAGGACCTGCTGGCCCGGGAAGAAGAGACCTCGACGGGGGTCGGCAAGGGGATCGGCATCCCCCACGCAAAGACCGCCGGTGCGAAAGAGCCGACGGTGGCGTTCACGCGTTCGAGCGAGGGCGTCGACTTCGGCGCACCGGACGGCGAGCCAGCGACGCTGCTGTTCATGATCCTCGTCCCCGAGGCGGGCAGCGACGAGCACCTGGAGATTCTGAGCTCGCTATCACGGGCGCTGATGAACGACGAGGTCCGCGAGGATCTGCATACCGCCGAGTCGCCGAAAGAGGTAACGACTGTGCTAACCAACGCTATAACATGATGGAACGAACCGTCACGATCGTCCCGGAAGCGGGACTGCACGCGCGGCCAGCCTCGAAGTTCGTCGAGACCGCTAACCAGTTCGAGTCCGAACTCCAGATCGCCGCGGACGGCGAAGATCCGGTCGACGCCCGAAGCATGCTAGGCGTATCGAGTCTCGGTGCCGAACACGGCGAGGAGGTCCGTCTGATCGCCGACGGTCCCGATGCCGAGGCCGCGCTGGACGCCCTCGAAGAGATCCTCTCGACTCCCGAGGACGAGTACGACGATGAGTGAACGCACTCTCGAAGGTATCGGCGTCACGCCGCTGTCAGGCGTCGGGAGCGTCATCTGGTACGACCAGGACGTGGAGCTGCCGGAACCGCCGGCACCCGAGGAGGTCGACGTCGATGCCGAACACGACCGGTTCTCGAACGGCCTGGATACCGCGCGCGAGGAAATACAGGCCGAGCGCGACCGGACCGCCAGGGAAGTCGGCGAGAGTGAGGCCGAGATCTTCGATGCCCACCTGCAGTTCCTCGGGGATCCTCAGATCACTGGTGCGGTCGAGGAAGCCATCGACGAGGGGCTGCCCGCGGAACACGCCGTCGAGGACGGGTTCGAGGGGGCCATCGAACAGATGGAGAACGCGGGCGGTCGGATGGCCGAACGCGCCGATGACCTTCGGGACATCCGCGACCGTCTGATCCGGCTCCTGATGGACGCCGAACGGCTCGACCTCTCCGCGCTGCCGGAGGGGACGATCCTGCTCGCGGAGATGCTCACGCCCAGCGATACCGCACAGCTGGATCCCGACCGCGTGGCGGGCTTCGCAATGGCCGAGGGTGGCCGGACCTCTCATGCGGCGATCTTCGCCCGCTCGATCGGTATCCCTGCCGTCGTCGGCGTCGGCGAGGAACTGCTGGAGATCGAGGCCGAGGCCGAAGTCGTCGTCGATGGCGAGGCCGGCACGGTGGTCGTGGACCCGGACGAGGAGACGCGAGAACGTGCCAGCGAGACTCGAGATGTCGAGATTCGAACCGATCCTGTCAGTACGTCCGACGGGAAGGAAATCGAGGTCGCCGCCAACATCGGCACGCTGGCCGAGATCGAGGGCGCGGTTGCCCAGGGGGCGGACGCCGTCGGGCTGTTCCGGACGGAGTTCCTGTTCCTCGACCGCGAATCCCCACCGGACGAGGACGAACAACTCGAGACGTACCTCGAGGCACTGGACGCGTTCCCCGACGGTCGCGTCGTCGTACGGACGCTCGACGTCGGCGGCGACAAGCCGATACCGTACATCGAAGCCGAGGAAGAGGAGAACCCGTTCCTCGGGACCCGTGGTATCCGCCGGTCGCTCGGTCCCGACGCCGAGCTGTTCCGGACGCAGCTGCGGGCGCTCCTCCGAGCGGCCGCCCAGGGTGATGGAAATCTCTCGGTGATGTTCCCGATGGTCGCGACGGTCGAGGAGGTCGATCGGAGTCTGGACGTCATCGACGAAGTCGCGGCGGAGTTGGACGAAGACGGACTCGACTACGCGATGCCCGAACTCGGCGTGATGATCGAGACGCCGGCTGCCGTGTTCGTCGGTGAGGAACTGGCCGAGCGACTGGACTTCTTCTCCGTCGGGACCAACGACCTCACCCAGTACGTGATGGCCGCGTCCCGACAGAACGAGGCCGTCGCGCACCTCCACGACCCGCGCGATCCTGCCGTGTTGCGGGCGATCGATCGGGCCATCGACGCGGCCCACGCCCACGACGCCTGGATCGGGATGTGCGGCGAGATGGCAGGTGACCCCGAGCTGACGGAACTGCTGATCGGGCTCGGGCTCGACGAGTTGAGCATGAGCGCGGTCACGATCCCCGACGTCAAGGCAAACGTCGTCGAGACCAATACCGACGCCGCCGAGCAGTTCGCGGCCGAGGCGCTGGGAACAGGTGCGAAAGACCAAGTGAAACAAATGATAACAGATAACAAATGAAGTTCGTCGCAGTCACCTCATGTCCGACAGGTATCGCGCACAGCCAGATTGGGGGCTGAAGGCCTCGAACAGGCAGCCGAAAAACTCGGTCACGACATACGCGTCGAGATCCAAGGTGCGATGGGTGCCGAAGACGAACTCACCTCCGAAGAGATCGCCGAAGCAGATGCCGTCATCATCGCGGCGGACACGTCGGTAAACCGTGACCGGTTCGAGGGCAAACCGCTGGTCAAGTCCCCGGTTGCGAAAGCGATCAACGAGGGCGAAGAGCTGATCGAAGAGGCAGTCGAAAAAGCCGAGAATGGCGCAGGATCGGGCGAGGAATCCTCCGAGACCGAAGCCAGTCCGGCCGCGAGTGACGAACCCGCCGAGACGACTGAGTCGACCGCCACGACGGCCGAGTCGTCGGCAGAACGTGACCGTGCAGATCAGTCCGAATCGACTGGAATCATCGGGAAACTCAAACAGCTGTTCTCCTGATCGAGAACACCGTAGATCGTTTCCCGACTCCGTGCCCTTTCGTTTCTACTGTCGATAGCCTGTGGCCCCCAGGGTAACCCGTTGTCGCTATCGATTTCGCATCCATTATTACGGGGGCGAGTAAACCTACCAATGGTGACAACGAATGCCGTTCTACGGCGGTAGTGAACTCAGTCAGGTGTACGATCGGGCCATGGACGAGGACTTCGGGTTGGTGGCCAGTAATGTCGCGGAGCCGGACGTGGCGATGGGGTTGATGGAGGGTGCTTCTTCCGTCGATTCGGACCTGCTCATTCAGTTGAGTGCCGGCGCGTGCCGGTTCGCGGGCAACGGCGACGCCGAGGCCGGCCTGCGTGCGATGGGCAACTACATCGAGACCATTGCCGAGCAGTACGACATCGGTGTGTTCCTCAACATGGACCACCAGACGGACATGGAGTTCATCGAGATGCAGATCGAGACGGAGATCCCGTCCTCGATCATGATCGACGCCTCCCACGAGGACTTCGAGGAGAACATCGCCCGCTCGAAAGCGGTCGTTGACAAGGTCGACGAGGCGGACGCGGACATCCTCGTCGAGGCCGAGCTCGGACAGATCAAGGGCGTCGAGGACGAGATCGTCGCCGAGGAAGCCTTCTACACCGATCCCGAGGACGCCGTCGAGTTCGTCGAGCGCACGGGCGCGGACCTGCTGGCTATCTCGGTGGGTACTCAGCACGGCGTCGCGAAGGGCAAAGACCTCGAACTCAAACCGGACCTCGCCAGCGAGATCAGCGAGACGCTCGCGGATCACGGTCTGGAGACCCCGCTCGTACTGCACGGTTCGTCGGGCTTGCAGCCACCGCAAGTCGAGGACTTCATGGGTCGCGGGATCTGCAAGATGAACAAGGACACCCGCTACCAGTACGAGTACACGCGGACCCTGTTCGACCACTACCTCGATCACAAAGACGAACTCGTTCCGCCGGAGGGCGTCGAGGACCAGCGCGACAGCTTCTACAACGATGTCGACTGGTCACCCAACAAGGATCACTTCGACCCGCGCGTCGGCGGCCGACTCGTCCGCGAACGCATCGCGGAGGTACACGCTGGACTGGCCGAACTGTCCGGTTCTGCCGGTAAGTCGATGTTCCCGAAATAAGGTCTTTCCTCGGAATCATCGACTCTGCCCTCAACGAGAGAGCGCGTCGTGACGGGAACTGCCCCCTTATTTATACGTGGAGATGCCGTCTATCGAACTATGGTGGAAATCGACCTCTCGGAAGAGACCGTCGAGCGCCTCGACTCGTTGCGGATCGAGGACGAGAGCTACGACGAGATTGTCACCGAGCTGATTAATATTTACGAGGCCGAGGAATTGACGCTGTTCCGCGGCGGAGATGAATACTAGTCCTCGGCCGCCTGTTCACAGACCGACTGCCATCGGTCGCGCTTTTCGAGACGTTGCTGTAGTTTGTCCGCGTACTCCGCTGCGAGTTCTTCGGCTTCCTGTTGTTGCTTGCCTCCGGAGCCGCCGCCGAGTGAGAGCGCATCCGTAATCTTGCTCAGGAATCCGCCGCCACCGCCGGATGAACGCCCGCGAGTGGTCCCTGACATACCGCTGCCCTTGTCCATCTCTTTGATCTGCGGCATGACGCTGGATAGCTTGCTCGTATCGGCGATCAGGGTCGCCCGCTCGGGGTCCTCGGGGTTCTCGACATCGAACTCGACCGCTGTCATCACGAGGCCCCACTGCTGACGGGAGAACGACGACGAGCTGATCCGATCCTCGAACTGTTGATCGACACGCATCCGTTCGGCTGCAATCATGTCGCTCCACGAGTTGTTTGCCATACCCGATGGTTCGACCCCCGGGCCGATGAACGTTTCCCGAGACGCGAACGACCGCTCTCAAGTACCTCCACGATGAACTTTCGAACGTATGCAAACGATCGGATTCATCGGACTGGGTGCGATGGGTACACCGATGGCGTGGAATCTGGACGAAGCGGGCTACGAACTCGTCGTCTACAACCGTAGCGACGGCCCCACGGAACCGTTCGCCGATGCCGGGATCGACGTCGCGGACTCGCCGCGGGCGACCGGACAGCAGGCTGACGTCGTGATCACGATGGTCACCGACGACGAGGCGCTGGCTGCCGTTCTAGACGGCGAAGACGGCCTGTTGGCCGGTATCAACGGAAACAAGACGGTCATCCAGATGAGTACCGTCACGCCGGAAGCGACTGCGGCCGCGGCCCGGACCGTTCGCGCACAGAACGCACGGTTCGTCGACGCACCGGTCTCGGGGACGGTCGGGCCGGCGGAGGAGGGGACGCTGACCGTTCTGGCCGGCGGCGACGAGGACGCCCTCGACGACGTTGAGGGGATTCTGTCGGCGATGGGCGAACCGATCGTCCGCTGTGGCGAGGCCGGCGACGGGTCGCGCATGAAACTGTTCGTCAATCTCCTTCTGGGCGACATGATGGGTGCGTACGCCGAGGCGCTGACCTTCGGGGCTGCGCAGGGATTGGACTTCGAGGACATGCAGCAAGTCGTCGAGGCCGGAGCGGTGGACTCGCTCCTGTTCCGTGCAAAGGGGGAGGCCATCGCCGATCGGGACTTCGACCCGCGCTTCCCGGTCGACCTGCAGTTCAAAGATCTCCGGTACGCCAACGAGGTCGCCAACGACGTCGGCGTCCAGTTGCCCCAGACCGCGGCCGCCCGTGAGTCGTTCAGCGCCGCGAGCGCGATGGGCCACGGGGACGAGGACATGACGGCTGTGCTCAAGTATCTTGAAACCGTTGCGGGCGTCACCGTCGGCGAATAGTCCTCAGGGTCGTCGCATACGGTCTTTGACCCGTTCGTTGCCCCGGATCGCGTCGGCGATCCACGACTGGTCATCGTCCGCGTAGCGTTCGACGAGGGCGACGAACCGCTCGACAGTGATCGGTTCCTCCTCGGTGTTCATCGCCCGGAAAACGTCCACGAGCGAGTGTGATCCCCCACTCTCAGCTCGTATCTCGGTATCGACGGTCGCCAGTAGCCGTGCTCCCTCGTGGTAGTTCGCTTCCGTTCCCTCCCAAGTCGTCCGGTTCGCGAGTGTGACGCCGTCGTAGACAGGGTACGAGTCGAGCTGTTGACGGACGTCTGCCTGCGAAACCCCCTCGTACTGTTCCTGCATGAACCGATAGCTCAGATAGCGCGCACTGGCTTCCCTGAACCACACCATTCCGGGGGCGGTCCGGAAGTCCTGGCGAGCGTGAACGTACTCGTGGATCCAGACGCTGTGGGCGTCCCCGTCCCAGAACGCCTGTATGGTGACGTATCCCCGGTCATCGTGATACATCAGGCCTTCGGAAGGTAGTGCGTCGGGAACTGACACCAGCACAATGGGGTCGTCGCCGTCCTGCGAGAGGGAGTACGGGTCGGCGAACTCACGCACGAACCCGGCCTTCCGGCCCGGATCGACGTCCCGTCCCTGCGGGACGACGACCGTCAGTTCCGTTCCGTCGACCGCTACTGTTGCGCTCTTCGTCGCACCGACCAGAGCCCACTCACCGAATCTGACGACCCCGTTGCGGACATCGTCGTCTCGCAGTGCCGGCGGCAGCGACGAGTGTTCGACGATCGCCCAGCCGTGAACGGCGTCCGTCAGGCGCGGATCGACGTCTGAAACGACGAACTGCCGGGACGCTCCCGATGCGTTCGTGTACGTGACCGTGACTGTCGAGTTGCCCGCGATCGACTCGACAGCCACTCCCTGTTCGTCCGAAGCATCGTCCGACCCGACAGGGGCGACTCCCGCCGCGAACAGCCCGAGCGCAAGGCCGACGCTGACGACGACGGCGACGGCCACGATCCCAGTTATCCTGTCGGGCATGACACGACAGTTGCTCTTGGTGCGCGCCGATAAAAACGTTCGAGGATACCGGCCTATAACTCGAAGGACTCGTCACCATCGAGGACGTGGACCTCGGCGAGGCTGGCGGTCGCTTCGACCTCGCGGACGAACTCGTCGGTGTCGACCTCGATCGGCGGGAACGAGTCGTAATGCATCGGGAAGGCGTGCTCGACGTCGAGCCAGTCGACGGCGACCGCGGCCTGCATCGGTCCCATCGTGAAGTGATCGCCGATCGGGACGGCGGCGGCGTCCGGCTGCAGGAACGGCGCTATCACGTCGCGCATCTCCGTCATCAGGCTCGTGTCTCCGGCGTGGTAGAAGGTCGTCGAATCCTCGTTGCTGACCTGTGCGGGCTCGGTATCGGAAACGATATACCCCGCGGGCATCCCGCCGCTCGCCTCGTAGGAGGTGTCCATGCCGTTTGTGTGGTCTGCGCGGTGCATGGTCACGTAGGCGTCACCCAGTTCGACGGTGCCGCCGAGGTTGAACCCGATCGTCTCTTCCACGCCGTAGTTGTCCGCACAGTACTCGACGACCTCCGGCGTGCCCGCGACGGGCGTCTCCTGGAACTGATCCACGTCGCCGATGTGGTCGGCGTGGCCGTGGGTCAACAGGACGTAATCCGGGTCGAGCGTCGCCGGATCGACGTCTGTCAGGGGGTTTTCGAAGAACGGATCGATCAATAGTTCGGTCGAGTCGACCGTGACGTACCACGTCGAGTGGCCGTGCCAGGTAAGTTCCATGATTCGGTCGAATGTACGCTTTGCAAGCACTTATTGGTGAACCCACCCCGGGGCAGTCGCCTCGACCGCCTGGTCATCTTGACGAGAGTGACATCTCTCCTTGGATCCTGGTTTCAGTACAGCGTCAACGAGCAAACTGCAGGGCGGAATCCGGCAACAATGTGGTCACCGACTCACCATACTCCACATCACCTCGCGTCGACCACCGTCACGAAACAACCCCCCAAAATCGAACCATTTTTATTGACAAATAGCGCATAATTATATAATGGATGATAGTTCCGCCACCGATGATGCGGGAATATTGTCGGCAACGGAATTGCGGGCCGTGGTCCATTCGGTCAACGACGCGATCTTCGTTCACGACAAGGAAGGGAATGTCATCGACGTCAATCAGGCGGCTGCGGACAGGTACGGGTACACGAGGGCGGAACTTCGGGGCGGGACTATCGCCACTATCAGTTCTGGCGTGCCACCATACACCCATGAAAACGCGATAGAGCGTATCGAACGGGCGGTAGAAGGCGACATCCAGCGGTTTGAGTGGCAGGGCCAAGATAGCGACGGTAACGTGTTTTGGGTAGACGTGAGTCTCAGTCGCACGGTCGTCGACGACGAGATCCGTATACTCGCGATCGTTCGGGACATCAACGATCAGAAGGAGGCCGAACGGCGCTTTCAGACTCTTATCGATAATCTCCCGGGAATCGTCTATCGCTGTCGGAACGAGCCCGGCTGGCCGATGCTGTTTGTCGGAGGACGGAGTGAATATATGACCGGCTATAGCACCGACACCATTGAATCCGGTGACGTCAGTTGGGGTGACGACATCGTCAACCCAGACGATCGAAACCGACTCCAGGAGGAAGTCCAATCGGCCATCGCCGCGGACGAACCGTTTGAATTCACCTACCGCATCCGAACGGCCGACGGTGAAGATCGATGGGTCTGGGAACGCGGCCAGCAAGTCGAGGTTCCCCAGCGGTCGGCGACGATCCTCGAAGGATTCATCACTGACGTCACCGATCGCAAACAGTACGAACGACAGCTCGAAGCCCAGCGGGATAATCTGGAAATCCTGAATCAGGTCGTCCGCCACGACATCCGCAACGACATGACTGTCATCCGCGGACGGGCACACTTACTCGAAGAGCACGTCGAAGAGGGGGCGCAAAGTGACCTTAGAGCAATACAGGACGCGACCGAGAGTGCGATTGAGCTAACGACCACGGCCCGCGATCTCTCCGAGACGACGCTCAGCACTGTCGAAGATGTCGAACCTGTCAGGCTCCCCTCCCACCTCCGAGCGTCGATAGAAACCGCTCGCTCGAAGTTCGATAACGCGACCGTCACCGTAGAAGATCCGATTCCCGACCTCCGGGTTCGTGGCAACGATCTGCTCGAAGCGGTATTTCGGAACCTCATTCAGAACGGGATCGTTCACAACGACAAAGAGGTGCCAGTGGTCAGCGTCTCGACGGCACTTGAGGCGGAGACAGTGAGGGTGACGATCACGGACAACGGACGCGGGATCCCCGAGGATGAAAAGGAAACGATCTTCGGAAAAGGTGAGAAAGGGCTCGACAGTTCTGGAGCGGGTATCGGATTGTATCTCGTCCAAACGCTCGTCGATCAGTATGGTGGTGCTGTCCGCGTTGAGGATAACGAACCCGAGGGATCGGTGTTCATCGTAGAGTTACCGGTCACCGAATGAGCGTCCTGTTTGTCGACCTATTCCGACTGCCGTCCACATGTTCTGCATCCGTTGACCGTTCCTATTTTCAGCAGTGTTCAGCAGTGACCCGTTGGAATCGGGTGTACTG
>JAZKRQ010000015.1:0-29050 GCA_036628575.1 Halapricum sp. | reverse complement strand
GCTTCGAAAAGGCCCATTCGGACTGATCATGACTGTCGTATACCGACGGACGTAAGCCCTGATACTTTCAGTCGTGACCGGTTCGACTGATACTGCCGGCTATAAGTTCGTGAAGATTTTCGGCACCCTGGGTGCCGAAATACTTGCGAAAAGTTATAGCCGGCAGTATGAAGCAGTATCAAAAGTTACGACCGTCGGTATAACTCTGTACCGGTACGATCTGCCAAAATCGGTCGCGATACGGAACCAGGCCAAACTGTCACTCTGATTCGACGGTACGCTAATTGTTTATCGACACCAAGGAACATGTATGGGGGCACAACCGGTATCGACACCGAAATACAGACTCCTGTCGGAGACGGTGTTCGACGCACGCGTTCGGGCGCTGTGGCGACGTTACGAGGACTGTGATCTCTGCCCACACCAGTGTGGGGTCGACCGGGCCGACGGCGAGACCGGTGCCTGCGGCGTCGAAGACGCCGCGCTGGTCGCCTCGTACTTCGATCATCACGGCGAAGAGTCCGTCTTGCGCGGCCACAGTGGTAGTGGAACGATATTTCTCGCCGGCTGTAGCATGCATTGTGTCTTCTGCCAGAACTTCGAGATCAGTCAGGGACTACAGGGCGACCCTGCGAGCCCGCGAGAGATAGCCGAGATGGCGCTGGAACTACAGGATCGGGGCTGTCACAACGTCAACTTCGTCACCCCGACACACGTCGCGCCCCACCTCGCCGAGGCGGTACGGATCGCGCGCGACCAAGGCTTGAAGATCCCGATCGTCTGGAACTGCGGCGGTTACGAGCGGGCCGAAATCGTCGAGTCGCTCAGGGGGATCGTCGACATCTACATGCCGGACGTCAAGTGGAGCGACGGCAACGCCGCCGCGAAATACTCCCGAGCGCCCGACTACTGGGACCACGCCCGCGACGCGCTTCGGGCGATGCACCAGCAGGTCGGAGATCTTTCGACTGACTGTCGCGATATCGCGACCGAAGGATTGCTCGTTCGACATCTCGTGATGCCCGGCCAGGTGGAGAACTCGAAAGGCGTCCTGAAGTTCCTCGCCGAGGAAATCAGCCAGGATACGTACGTCAACGTGATGGACCAGTACCGGCCACACTATCAGCCCCGAACGGACCCGCGTTACGAGGCGATCAATCGCCCGGTGAGCGGCGAGGAGTACCACGCTGTAGTTGAGTACGCACAGGGACTCGGGTTGCGGCTGGCGTAAATCGCCCGGGGACAATCCCCGTGGCATCCGCCTCGTACCGCCTGTGAAACCGGTCACGGATCCCAACTCCGGGATCAGGCGTCCGGCTCGGTCTTCGGGTTGGTAAGTTGGAGCGTCGAGATGCGGGTGCCGTCCATCTCAGTTACCTCGATAACGTATCCGGCGGTTTCGACGCGATCGCCTACCTCTGGCGTCCGACCGAGTTCGTCCAGTACGATTCCGCCGAGCGTCTCATAGCCTTTCGCTTCGAGGTCGGTTCCGAGGACGTCGTTGACCGTCGAGAGCGGGACGGAACCGTCGGCTTCGTAGCTATCCCGCCCATGCCGGCGTATCGAGGGTTCGCGACTGTCAACGTCAAAGCCGTCGCGGAGATCCCCGACGACGGCTTCGACGGCGTCCTCGATCGTCGCGATCCCCTCGAAAGCGCCCCACTCGTCGATAACAGCGGCCATCTGTCGACGCTCGTCCCGGAACGTCAACAGCAGATCGTTGATGGTCATCGTTTCGGGAACGGCAACGATGTCGCGGGTGAGGTCACCGGCTGTGACAGATTCTGATGCGGTCTCGCCAGCGCGCAGAACGTCTTTCAAGTCCAGGAAGCCGATCACTTCGTCAGGATCGTCGGCCGCAACGACCGGATAGCGGGTATGTTCGGCCTCCAGAATCGTCGAACGGATCTCGGATAGCGAGCTGTCAGCGTCCACGCTCACGACGTCCGGACGCGGGACCATCACTTCCCGGACGATCATGTCGTCCAGATCGAAGACGCTCTCGATCATCTCGACCTCGGCCTCGTCGACGCGACCAGCCTCCCCAGCCCGGCTGAGCACGCGGCGGATCTCCCGTTCGCCCAGCGTCTCGTCGGTCTCGGAGGCCGGCGGTACCCCGAGCAACCTGGTGAAGGCGTTCGCAGTCCCATTGAAGACCACGATCCCGGGCGCGAACAGGTAATACGAGATTTTCATCGGTGGGGCGAGAAAGAGCGCGAGCCGTTCTGCCTGCGAGATAGCGATCGTCTTCGGCGCGAGTTCGCCGAAAACGACGTGCAGAAAGGTGATCACGCTGAATCCCACCGCGAAAGCCACGAGATGGATCAAGTTCGCTGGGAGCAGCGGTTCAAGGGCGGGCTCGAGCAGTGCAGCGACTGCCGGTTCGCCGACCCATCCCAGTCCGAGAGAGGCGATCGTGATTCCCAGCTGGGTCGCCGCCAGGTAGTCGTCGAGATTATCTATCACGTCCTGGAGGGCCGCCGATCCGGTTCGCTCATCCGCCACGAGTTGCTCGACCGACGTGGCACGGACGCGAACGAAGGCGAATTCGGAGGCCACGTAAAAACCGTTAAGCACTACCAACACGAGTGCCAGCGCCAGCTGTGCTATCGACACCGCGACGTTTACCATCGGCTCCTCCTATACCGACGGACGTAAGCCCTGATACTTTCAGTCGTGACCGGTTCGACTGAAGCAGTATCAAAAGTTACGTCCGTCGGTATATGGTTGTCGCCGGCCGTCCAGCGAGCGTTCATACCGTTGTCTCGGCGCGCAGTTACTAAAACGACCGCGTCTCGACCGTCCGACTCCAACCCGTAGCAAAAGTTTTTTCAGGTTCGAGTAAATAGTTATACCTGTATGGGACGTCAAGCCTATCGTCTGACCGAATCGGTTGCGGAGTTCCCCGAAGGAGAAATACTGGACGTGACTGCCAGGTTCGGCGACTGGCACGTACACGACCTCGAACTGGAGCCGCGCCGAAAGTCGGCGACCGCACCGACGAAGCTGGTCGTCACGGACGCGGACGCCGGCTTCAGTGAAGAAGAGATCCTCGACGAGACGGCCCGCATCGGCGACTGGCACGAGTACGACCTCGCGTTCGACCCCGGCACTGGGCCGACTGCCGAACCAACTCGGATCACGATGGACACTCTCGAATCCGTAGCCGAGCCTATCGACGCGTCGGCCTGATCGACGAGTTATCCCTCAAGATCTGTCGGACTCAATTCTGTCGCCGTTCGCCAGTAGTGATCGAACGTTTCTAGCGCCCACGAACGGACAGCCTCGTCGTCTGTGTCGATCGACGCCCGGAGGACGCCCGTCTCGTCACGAAGCAGCATGTGTACAGTCTCGTCGGCGATGGTTACTGCCAGCGGGATCCCCTCTTCACGGACGTGTATCTCTGTCTTGGAGGCGTCCAGTAACGACCCAAGCCGGTCGCGCAACTCCCGATCGTCCGCCAGCGCGTCGACCGCACTCCGCGAGAGGACCCCAGAGAAAGCCAGGTCACCAGCGCTTGCCCGCCGCTCTACGACGGTGAGGTTCTGCTCGTTGAACGCGTGCGAGAAGGCCTTGACGGTCTCCGCCCGCTCGACGAGGTCGAGAAGCCGCCGGACGGGCGCGTTCGGTCTGGTCTGGGTCGGGGTCGTGATAGTCGCATCGGCGAGATGGCGCAAGTCGAAGTCCATCGCGTGGGTTGGGAGATATCGAACAAGCCCCCGGAGCTCACTCTCGGTCTCGAGGATGTCGAGGAGATCGTTGAACCCCTCGGCGACGAGTTTTCCGGTCGCAGTCGCGACGTACTCGCTTCCGTCTTGACGGATCCACGATCGGTCCTGGAAATCCCCAAGGATCCGGCTCAGGGTCGCCTGAGACGCGCCTGTCTCCGTTTCGAGCGCCCGCCGCGTCCGTCGCTGTTCGGCTAGTAGCGTCAGCACCTCGACGCGGTTCTCCGATAGCGCCAAGAACTCGATTTCCTCCAGTGCCGACTCCATACCCACTGATCAGGTTGGTCCCCGGAAATACTGTTCGTTCTGGCAACCTTACCGGGCAGGATTGCGTGCCAAACCCATTCGCACACCAGGCGCGATTGGGCACTGGACGCGACTGGTGGCCGGCGCAATTGCACGGCGTGCAACCGTTGCATTTCCGTTGAACCCTGTATCCCGTGGGACGATATCCTCTCGTGGAACGCTTTCTGGCGACATCTATGCGTTTTCGGCCCCTGGATATAGATATGATTTCGACGCTTTGCTACGCCGCAGAGGTGGATCGCTGAATGTTCAAACACCGTTCGCTTGCGCTGTTTGCAGCCGCGAGCCTGCTGTTCGGTGGGACGTTCGTTGCCGCCAAGGCCGGGCTAGAGTACTTTCCACCCTTACTTTTTGTCGCATTTCGCTTTGACGTCGCGACACTCGCGCTGGCCGTGTTCGCCCTCGTGACGATTCCCAAAACGGAACTCGTGCCACGGACTCGCGGCGATCTGCTGGGGATTTTCGCGACAGGCGCGTTCGTGATCGGCCTGGCAAACGGCCTGCTGTTCATCGGTCAGCAGTACGCCACCAGCGCCGTCGGCGCGATCGTCTTCAGCCTGAACCCGATTCTGACTCCGGTGTTCGCCGCCGTCCTGCTCTCCGACGAACGACTCTCGACCCGCGGTGCAATCGGGATGGCCCTCGGCCTGGTCGGCGTTGCTCTCGTGGTCAATCCAGACCCTGCAACGTTCCTCGAGGGCGGTGTGGGCAAGCTTCTTATCTTCACCGGGGCCGCGACCGGTGCGCTCGGCACCGTCCTCGTGCGCCGGGCCGACGCGACCCTCTCCAGTACGGCCCGGACGGCGTGGGGTCTGCCAGTTGCAGCGGTTCTCACACACGGGCTGAGTCTGGCTACCGGCGAGTCCGCGAGTAGCGTCGTCTGGACGACCGAGGCGTTGATCGCACTCGGATACGTCGGGATCTTCGCCGGCGCGATCGCCTACATCGCCTACTTCGGGCTTATAGACGCTACGGGCGCGATCGAGGCAAACCTGATCTTCTACGTCGTCCCTGCGGTCGCGACGCTGGGTGGCTGGGTACTCCTTGGGGAGGCTGTCTCGACGCTCACTGTGGTCGGGTTCCTGACGATCGCCGCTGGCTTCGCCGTGATCGGTAGCGAGTCCATCGCTGGCCTGTGGGCAACAGTCGAGAGGCCAGGCGTCCGGTCGGACTCCGAAGACGTAGGCGAGACAACGGGGTTCACCTCACACGCTGACTGATAGTGACGACTGTACCGATTTCCCGGTGCGACCGCACGCCGGGAGATGGCCATCGCCCGTGCCCTGGCTCGCGTCACTCGTCAGGACGCTATCGTACGGTCGACCTTCAACAGACGGTCAGGAGTAGTGATGTATTAGGCGCATTCCCATCCCCTCTATTCCTAAGAGAAATAATAGATCTCTCTTCAATCGAGTCGAACCGCAGTCCCGTAGGCGATTACTTCCGACGCGCCCTTGGTGATTTCTGAGGTCTCCATCCGGACATTCACGACGGCATCCCCACCCATCTCCGCCGCATTGGTTTCCATCCGGGCGATCGCCTCGTCACGAGCGTCGGACAGCAACCGCGAGTAGGCTTTCAGTTCCCCGCCCGCGAGATTTCGGAATCCCTGATAGTGATTACTGTAACGATTTACCGGTGCGACCGCACGATGCCGTGCGGTCGACCCGGAACAGACTTACAGTAATCACTATGAGTGATATCTCGGCCGACGTTCCGAGCTCTGACGGTGTTTCCACGGGCGATTCCGAGTACCTCAGTGATCTCGTATCCCGGGACTGTTTCGGTCGTTACCGTTGCTACGAATGAGGTTTCTTTGTCTTCTTTAGATTCTTGTGTTGACATAATCGATGGTTTAGACGCTTCCCAGGAGCTTAGCTCTAGCTGGGACGCGTGTTCGCACGCGTTCAGCTCGTCGTGATTGCAATTCCTGATTCACCACGTCGGTGATCGGTGGTCTGCTCTATCCCAGCGCGGTCCACCCTCATGCGGTAACTGCCACCCGCTGCATCATCCCGCCATGCACCGAATTCCGGTAGTATCAACCTAGACACAGCGCGGCAGCCACGTTCGAGACGGTGACTGCACAGAACACGCTCGTGAACCCGAACCCGAGGAGGCACACACCGACTGCGGCGACGGCCTCGCCGCTCATAGTGATTACTGTAGGTCTGTTCCACATCGACCGCACGCGGCCGTGCGGTCGTAGCGGTAAATCGCTACAGTAATCACTATCAGACGTCCCAAAATAACGACGTCGACGATCTACTGAAGGACCAGGGGCGAGATCACGAGTAACAGGAAGGACCGTAACAGGTTCTCGTCCGTAATTCCCTCTCCCGATAGACCTCCAGCATACCGTCTCGTGGGAATCAGTACCGATATTTATTTTCAGTACTCTTGACTATATGAAATCGTGAGGCGGGTAAAATATCGGATACAGTTCTGACTGGCCGGATTGTGTCGCCAAAAAATCAGAATGTAATCGAAAGCGCGTCCCCGTTTAGACCTGCTCTTCGATGCGGATGAGTTCGTTCAGTTTCGCAGTGCGCTCGCCGGCGACGGTGCCGGTCTTGATGAAATCGGCAGCGGTGCCGACGGCGAGATGAGCGATCGTAGTGTCTTCAGTCTCACCGCTACGGTGGGAGACTGCTGCCACGATGCCGTTCTCCGCACCGAGTTCGATTGCGTCGACGGCGTCCGAAAGCGTCCCGATCTGGTTGGGCTTGATCAGGATGCTGTTCGAGGAACCCTTGTCGATGCCCTCCTGCAGGCGTTCGACGTTGGTGACGTAGAGGTCGTCGCCACAGATGACCGTCTCGTCGCCGACCTCGTCGGTGAGTTTCGCGAACCCTTCGAAGTCGTTCTCGTCCATCGGGTCCTCGACGAACTTCAGGTCGTACTCGCGGACCATTTCGGCGACGTACTCGATCTGCTCGTCGGTCGATTTGACGCCGTCGTCGTAGACGTAGCCGCCCTCGTCCTCGTCGTAGAGTTCCGCGGCGGCCATGTCCATCCCGAAGCCGATCTCGAAGCCGAGTTCGTCGCTGATCTCGCTCGTCGCCTGATCGACGACCTCGAAGGCCTTCGCGTCGCCGATCGGAGGTGCCCACGCACCCTCGTCGCCCTTGTTGGTCGGGATGTCCTCTTCGTTGAGCAGTTCCTTGATCCGAGCGTGGACCGCCGCGTTCGCGAAGACCGCTTCGGTCACGCTCGGAGCACCAACGGGCGCCGAAAGGAACTCTTGAATGTTCGTCGCTTCTTCGGCGTGCTCGCCGCCACCGACGACGTTCCCGATCGGCGTCGGGAACTGGTCGCCGCGGAACGTACCCCCGATGTGCTGGAAGAGGGGAAGACCGAGTTCGTCCGCGCCGGCCTTCGCGGCGGCCATGCTGATGGCGACCGCCGAGTTCGCGCCGATCGACGAGAAGTCGTCGGTGCCGTCGACCTCTCGCAACGTGTCATCGACCGCGCGCTGATCGGTCGCGTCGACCGAGCCGATAAGCGCGGGTACGGCCTCTTCTCCTGCGTTCTCGATAGCCTCTTCGGCCGGCAGTTCGATCGCTTCGTGCTCGCCCGTACTCGCACCGCTAGGGGCGGCAGCGCGACCGAAGCCACCAGCCTCGGTGGCGACGTCGGCTTCGACCGTGGCGTTACCTCGCGAGTCCAGTACGCGTCGCAGCGTGATGTCTGTGATGAGCGTCATATGTGATCGCCTCGTTCGTCCGCAGTTGTCCCGCCAGCACCCAATCGAAGGCGCCGCGGTGTCGTGCCAGCCGAAACCGGTGTCACGTCCGCCGGGGTCACCGGGACAGCTACCGACGCATCTCCCGTGTTCGACAGTTGCACCCCGTCGAACGCGACGATACGTTCAGGCACTAGTACCGTGTTTACTCGCCTACGAAGTAAAATTATCCATTTCCGTTCGGGCGTCGGTCACCTTTCCGGAGAATATGCGTGTCCGTCGGGGGGTCGACCGTTTTTACTCTTGGGAGAGTGTCTCGGCGATCGCTTGCAACTGCGCCTTGCGGAACGCCCGTGGCGTCTGTTCGGGGTCGTCGTCTTCGAGTTCACCGATCCGCCAGAGGATGCCAGCCCGCATCTGTGGCTTGGACGGCAATCTCCCCTGGTCGATCTCGTATCCCACGGCGTCACAGACCGCGGCCAACGTCTCCTTGGTGAACGCAGTGGATTCGACGCGTTCAAACCGCCCAACTGCAACCCGAATCTCGTTTCGCAGGTCGTCGACAGTCTTTGCCATGATGGCAGTGGCGGCGGCGGCGTTGTGTATCTGCTGGTCTGCGAGCAGTCGAGTGAAACCCTGAAGACGATGGCTCCCGAACGGAATGATATGACAGGCGGCAACGGGGTGGAACTGTCGGTGGCCGGAGCACGCAAGCGCGACGCCGGACGGGGGATCGCCCGAGTTCCCGAACCGGTACGGAGTCGGCTGGGAGTGTTGAGCGGTGATTCGATCGTCATCGAAGGCGACCAGGAGACGGTCGCAAAGGTGTGGCCCGACGACGGCGACGACGAAGTGATCAGGATCGACGCCGACACCAGGTCGAACGCGGGCGTAACTATCGGGGATACCGTCCACGTCAGCCCGGCAACAGTTTCCGAAGCGATGTCGATCACCGTCACGCCGACCGAAAATCTCGGCGAGTTCGAAGCGGATTCGGTCGCCCCGCTGGTCGAAGACGGACTGGTCGACCGACCGTTGCGCAAAGGCGAGCAGTTCCACGTCGAGGGCGTCGGCGGGTTCCGGGTGCTCGATACCACGCCCAGTGGTTCGGTGCGCGTCGAACCGACGACTGATGTCGACGTGGTAACGACCGACGACGCGGAACGGAACGCAAGCGGTGACGTGGGACAATCCGAAACGACCGAGGAGTCGACAGACCACGCCGGCACGGGCGGAGCGACCTACGAGGACATCGGCGGGCTGGACGACGAACTTGATAAAGTCCGTGAGATGGTCGAACTCCCGCTGTCCGAACCCGATCTGTTCCAGCGGCTGTCGATCTCACCACCGAGCGGTGTCCTCCTCTACGGGCCGCCAGGGACGGGCAAGACACTGATCGCACGGGCGGTCGCAAACGAGGTCGACGCCTACTTCGACGTCATCTCCGGGCCGGAGATCGTCTCGAAGTACAAAGGAGAGAGCGAAGAACAACTCCGGGAAGCCTTCGAGCGGGCCGAAGAGAACGCTCCGGCGATCCTGTTCATCGACGAGGTGGACTCGATCGCGGGCGCACGCGACGACGACAGCGACATGGAGAACCGCGTGGTCGCGCAGTTGCTGACGCTGATGGACGGCCTCGAAGAGCGTGGACGCGTGGTGGTCATCGGCGCGACCAACAGGGTCGACGCGGTCGATCCCGCGTTGCGCCGGGGTGGTCGATTCGACCGGGAGATCGAGATCGGCGTTCCGGACGCCGAGGGTCGCCGAGAGATACTGGAGGTCCACACTCGCGGGATGCCGCTGGCCGAGGGCGTCGATCTCGATCGGCTTGCCGAGCGGACCCATGGGTTCGTCGGCGCGGACGTGGGCTCGCTGACGACAGAAGCTGCGATGCACGCGCTCCGGCGCGAACGCGAAGAGCCCACGGTCGCCCGTGAGGACTTCGAGGCGGCGCTGGCGGCGGTCGAACCCTCCGCAATGCGAGAGTACGTCGCGGAATCGCCGAGCGTCGACTTCGAAGACGTTGGCGGACTCGAGGATGCCAAGGAGACCCTCGAACGGGCAGTCGAGTGGCCACTTTCCTACGGGCCGCTGTTCGAGGCCGCCGATACTGACCCGCCGAGTGGGGTCCTGCTCTATGGTCCGCCGGGCACGGGAAAGACACTGCTCGCGCGGGCATTGGCCGGCGAAAGCGGCGTCAACTTCGTCCACGTCAACGGGCCCGAGTTGCTCGATCGATACGTCGGCGAATCCGAAGAATCGGTCCGGGAGGTGTTCGAACTGGCTCGCCAGACCGCACCGACAATCGTCTTCTTGGACGAGATCGACGCCGTCGCGGGCAAGCGCGGCGAGACTCATGAGGTGACCGAGCGGGTCGTCTCGCAACTGTTGACGGAACTCGACGGAGTGGTCGACAACCCGAACGTGGTCGTCGTCGCCGCGACCAATCGCAAAGAGTCCCTGGACGACGCACTATTGCGACCCGGCCGCCTGGAAGAACACGTCGAGGTGCCGCTACCGGATGCCCAGGCCCGCCGGAAAATCCTCGAGGTCCATACTGGGAACAAACCCTTGACCGAAGGCGTCGACCTGGACGACCTCGTTGCCAGGACAGAGGGCCGTTCCGGTGCGGATCTGGCTGCGCTCGTCAGGGACGCCGCGATGGCCGCCATCGAGGACATCGCGCTGGCCTACCCCCCCGGGGAAGCCAACGAACACGCCGAAGAGATAGAACTCTCAATCGAACACTTCGACAACGCGCTTTCGGAGTGACTCCCTCGCGAACTCATAGTGATTACTGTAACGATTTACCGGTGCGACCGCACGACGCCGTGCGGTCGACCCGGAACAGACTTACAGCAGTCACTATCATACATTCTCCGTTTTTCATAATGTTCGTTTATGATTGTCTTTATCCCGCATGCCGTCCAACGCTATCGTATGTCTGTGGAGACGTATCGACACTACATCGGCGGCGAGTGGACGGAGGGTGACGGCGGCGATCGGTTCGACAGCGTCGATCCAGCGACACAGGAGACACTCGGACGGTTCCCACGGGCGACGTCCGGTGACGTACAGCGGGCCGTCGCTGCCGCCGAGGAGGCCGCCGAGGGCTGGCAGTCCGAATCGTACATCGACCGGGCGGAGTACCTCTGGGAGGTCTTCCACGAACTCAGGGATCGCCACGAGGAACTCGGGGAGGTGGTCACCCGCGAGTGTGGCAAAGAGATCAGCGAGGGCAAAGCTGACGTGACTGAAGCCTGGCACATGGTCGAGTGGGCCGCCGGCAACGCTCGCCATCCTCACGGCGACGTCGTCCCCAGCGAAATCGCCAGCAAGGACAGCTATATGCGCCGCAATCCGAAGGGGGTCGTGGGGTGTATTACTCCCTGGAACTTCCCGGTCGCCATCCCGTTCTGGCACATGGCGGTCACGCTGGTCGAGGGCAACACCGTCGTCTGGAAGCCTGCCGAGCAGACGCCGTGGTGCGGGCAGATCGTCGCGGAGATGTTCGACGACGCCGGGATCCCAGAAGGTGTTTTCAACATGGTCCAGGGGTACGGCGACGCCGGTAACGCCATCGTCGAGGACGAGCGCGTGGACACGGTCCTGTTTACCGGATCGGCGGAAGTCGGCCACAAAGTCGCGGGGAAAATTGGTGGCCAGCCCGGCCGCAACGCCTGCTGTGAGATGGGTGGGAAGAACGCTATCGTGATCACCGAGAACGCGGATCTGGACATCGCGTTGCACTCGGCGGTCATGTCGAGTTTCAAGACGACCGGCCAGCGTTGTGTGTCCAGCGAGCGACTCGTCGTCCACGAGGACATCTACCAGGAGTTCAAAGAACGGTTCGTCGATCTCGCTGCGGACGTGGCCGTCGGCGATCCCCTCGACGAAAACACCTTCATGGGACCGGTCGTTGACGAGGATCAGGTCGAGAAGTTCTCTCAGTACAACGACCTTGCGAGGACAGAGGGCGCGAACGTGCTGGTCGATCGTGAAGAACTCGCCGATGAGGAGATCCCGGCGGGCTTCGAGGACGGTTTCTGGGTCGGACCGTTCGTCTACGAGATCGACTACGAGCCCGAACTGCGGTGTCTCCGCGAAGAGGTGTTCGGCCCGCACGTCGCCCTGATCGAGTACTCGGGCGGCATCGAGCGGGCGATTGAGATCCACAACGCCGTCGACTACGGCCTGGCGGGGGCGATCATCTCCGAGGACTACCGCCAGATTAATCACTACCGGGACAACGCGGAAGTGGGGCTAGCGTACGCGAACCTGCCCTGTATCGGCGCGGAGGTCCAGTTACCGTTCGGCGGCGTGAAGATGTCCGGGTCGGGACCACCCCACGCCCGCGAAGTCATCGAGGCCGTCACCGAGCGAACTGCCTGGACACTGAACAACTCCAGGGAGATTGAGATGGCTCAGGGGCTCTCTGCGGAGATCAAGACCGATGAAGATTGACAGATGCAGAGCTGCCTGACGTAGAGCGTGTCCAGCAGGTAGAACAGCCGGAACATGTGAGCAGTGGAAACCGCACTTCGTCTGCAAAGTTACTTTTTCACGTCAGACAGCCTGCATCGAAGGCGGGAGGTGGAGCGGACGAGGGGGCGCCGGACCGGGAGATGGGCCGTCCGGACGGCCCAAAGCGGCGTGGCCGAGCAGCGAGGCGGGTCGTGTCTATGCCGGCGTTGACGAGAAAAGCGTCGTGCCGGCGTTCGTCTCTAAGGAGCACCACGTTATAAAGGACAGTGTCTCGCTGGCCTCAACGACGGTCGGCCAGAGCCGGGAACTCCGAACGCACCTCGGCGATCCGTTCGGGATCGGCTTTCGCCGACACGAGCGCCGATTCATCGCCGGAGCTCGAGAGCGTAGTCCCCCAGGGGTCATAGACCGTCGAGCGACCGAGCAACTCAGCTTCAGCGAAGCGACCGACGCCGTTGGCAGCCGCGACGTACGCGAGATTCTCGACGGCACGGGCCCGGGGCAGTAGCTGCCAGTGCTCGACGCGGGGATAGGGCCACGCACTCGGGACGACGATCAGTTCCGCGCCGTCGGCCACGAGATTACGGTACAACTCCGGAAACCGGAGGTCGTAGCAGGTCGTCACGCCGATAGTCAGCTCGCTGAGTTCGGCGACCGGAAGTCGCTCCCCGGGAGTCAGCAACTCCTCCTCGGCGGAGTCGTATCCGAACAGATGATGCTTGCGATATACCAGTCGTCGCTGCCCGTCAGCGTCGAATAGCACGGCAGTGTTGGCCAGCCCCTCCTCGCTCGGAACCGCCAAATCGGTCTCCGTGGCGGTCGCCTCCAGCTCTTCGACAACGGTTCCAGCGAGGACAGCGACGTTCTCAGCCGCCGCGACGGCCCTGATGCGTTCGAGTGTCGGGCCCGCCAGCGACTCAGCGCTGCGGGCATACGCGTCGAAGGAAAAGTAACCGACGGTGAATAGTTCGGGCAGGACTACCAGGTCGGCACCGTCGGCGGCCGCCCGCTCTACTGCATCAATAGCCCGGCCGAGGTTCGAATCCGTGGCCGCCGGCTCGATCTCGATCTGTGCGAGTGCGAGTTTCATAGCCTGAGGCCGAGATCTTCGAAGAGTGCGTCTTCGAGGTTGTCAAACTCGGTTTCGAGATTCCGTTTGAAGTACCGCTCGACGCCCGGGACGCGACCCTCGACGGTGAACAGGTTGGTCAGTTCGGTGCCCTCTTCGGTAGGGACGAGTTCGTGTTCGCCGACGACGTGCATCACCTTCGAACGACCCGTGAACTTGACGTACTTTGGCGGATCGCGTGTTACGTCCTCGGTCTCGACGTTGATCGTTCGATTGATCAGCGGAATCGGGAGCTTGATTTTCCAGGTCGCCTTGCGGCCGTCATCGGCGTCGAGCTCGAAGTCCGTCACTACGCTGATCGGACGAGCCCGCTTCTCGGGATCGACGATGAACTCCCAGACGCGCTCCGGCGGTGCCGGCACGGAAACGACACGCTCGACCCGAATCGTCATACCCGGCCTACGGACCGGGAGAGCAAAAAAGGCCGCCTATCCCCGTGTGACTCGCCAGGTCGTCGACCGAGCCCGACCCCACTTCTCGATGTCGACGTCCTCGGATTTCTCGGCGAGTTTCGGGAGGCGTACGCCGACTTGCTTAGCCGAGAGGCCGATCCCCTCAGCGATCTGTTTGGCGCGGAGGTACGCCTCGCCGCCTGCTGCACGCTCACGGACGTACTCCAGGATACGCCGTTCCTCCTCGCTGAAATTTCCCATACCGAAGTGTACGTGTTGAGCGGTAAAAACCGTTTGTTTACCGTCGATACTCATAGGGATTAGCGTGGAAATCCATAGATTCCGCCCGGGAACAGCGATCAGGTCGTTCGATCGGCTACGCTAATCCCTATCACTCGTAGACGTGCAGCGCTCCGATCGCGATTGATCCCGCTATCACGGCGACGGCGAACCCGGTCGCCGCGAACACTTGATCGTCGACAGCGAGATACATCACTGCGGCACCGGCCAGTGCGAGTGTGCCGAACAACATACCGAGGCCGATCCCCATGTCCGAACTCCCGGCAGTTTCGCTCATGCCCTTCGATACCGGCAGTCGCTACTTAACTCATTCGCCGGTCGGGGTCTGGATCGTCGTGTGCTCGCTTTCCTCGTTGAGTGCGAGATTCGTCGCTATCTCGGCGTTCCGCACGGCGTACTCGGCGGTCTGCTGGAGACTCACCAGCACTTCACGGACTTCGAGAAGGTCTGTGTTGCTCATCTCCGGAAGATCATCGAGGATGTCCTGTACGCAGGTCTCGACGTCGGCGTACTGTTTCCGCACCTCGATAGCGGCGTTGTAGTCGCGGTCGACGGCCGCGTGGGCGGCCTGCTCGGTGAGTTCGTTCACCTGGTCCGTGAAATCCCGGATGCGCTTCATCGTCGAGGAATCCACCTTTAGCGAGTGATCTTCGGCTTCCAGAGCGATCTCGGCTATGTCTTCGGCGTTGTCGGCGGTCAGTTCCAGGTTCTTTGCGATCGAGCGGTAACCGATCAGCGGGAAGCCGTCGCTTAGCCCGACAGCACGGGCGAGATTCGGGTTCTGGTAGGCTGTGAAGATCAGCCGGAGCATGAGCACGAAGATCTTGTTGGCCTGGCGCTCCCGGTTAAGCGCACGCTGTGCGAGGTCGGGATTGCCGTGGGCAAGCGCCTTGATCCCCTCGTTTCGCATCGTCGAGCCGGTCGATTCCAGCCGCTCGATGAGGTTGTCAAGCGTGAAGTCCTCGGCGTCAACCGAACACCGGATCGCGATCCTATCGGGTGTCTCCTCGATGACGCCTAGCCCCATCAGTTGCGTCTCGGCGTTGTAGACGGCGTTGATGTGATCGCTCGAGAGCGTCTCCCCCTCTCCGGCGTCGACGTGAATGATCCGCCGACCGAGGACGTACTGGGCGACTATCGCGCGCTCAAGACTATCTGCGTCTAAGTCCGCCGCGTGGATGATCGCCTCCGATTCCTCGGACTGTACCGATTCGGGAAGTACCGTCAGCGTCCCTTTGTCCCCGATCCGCAGCGACACCTCGTCGCCTTTCTCGACACCCTGGTTCGTGGTCCACTCCGCCGGCAACGTCATCGCGAGCGTCGAGGGCCCCAGCCGCTGTACCTTACGGGTTTCCATACCTATATTAAGACTCTGCATCTACCTTAACCCTATCCATACGTGACAATATTCGCGAAGGCATCTACCCGCTGTTGAGAACGTTCCGGCGGACCGCCGCGTTCAAACGATCTCCAGCAGTCGTTGTTCGAACCGTCCGACGCGGACGCGATGCCAGCCAGCGAGTTCTTTATCCAGATCGGGATCACCGGTATCGACCCGGAGCACGCCGAGCTGGTCGATCTTCCGGCGCGAGGCGACGATCTCGATCTCGCAGTCACGGATCACCGACGGGGAAAGCTGCTGGTTGCCCCGTCCGAAAACGAACCCCTGTCCCCCGATTGGGGAGACGACGATCACGTTCTCCTCGCCAAGTGAGTCGAGGATCTCTCGCTCGCTGGCGTCTTCGATCAGGAGTTCGCCATCCCGCCAGACGTCGACTCCGAGAGGCGAACCCTCGAATCCGAGCTTCCGTTTGATCGCTCCGACGGTGCTCCCCGGGCCGAGAACGTACGTGACTCTTTCTCGGATCTGGTCACAGAACCCTTCGGCGACCGCGTCGACGGTCCCGCCCGCGAGTTGCTTGCTCGACTGTCGCCGTTCGGCACGGGGAACGGTCACGACCGCATGGAGTTCGGACTGGACCGTCCCCTCCCGGTAGGCCTCCTCGTCGATGTCGTTGACCTCCCCCTCCTCGACGGAATCGAAGGTCGCGGCGATCCGGCCGGCCGCTCGCGGCGTCACGCCGAATACGGCCGAGTACACTTTGACGCCGGCAGGAACGCCGAAGATCGGAACGTCCGCCCCATCCAGGGCCTCGGCGACGTCGACTGCCGTTCCGTCACCGCCGACGAACAGGACGAGATCGACGTTTCGGTCGAGAAAGGTCCTGACAGCTTCGCGGGTGTCAGCGGCAGTAGTGTCCCCGATTCCGGCGTCCGGGCCGGCGGCCGGTTCCCCGACGACCGTCGGATCGAGCCCTGCGTCCCTGAGGACGCGTTCGCCCATCACACCGGCGTAGGTCAGGACCCGCAAATCCCGGCCGGTGGCAGCCATCGCTTCGACGGCCTCGCGGGCGCGCTCGCCGGCCCGCGGCTGTGCCCCGCGTTCACGGGCTTCGGCCAGTTTGCCGTCGGTGCCCTTGAGCCCGACCCGGCCCCCCATCCCGGCGATCGGATTGACGACGAACCCGATGGTGCGCATGACGGGCCCAACGTCACGCGTGCGCAAAAACTCCCCGTGTTCACCGAGCGGGGTATCACCCGTCTTTTTGATCACCGGCGTCTACCGATATGTATGTTCGTCCCACTCGCGGAGACGGCCGTCGACGGAACGGTTATCAATCTCGCTGGAGCTATCGTCGCCGTCGGCGGTCTCGTGTTGACCTACGCCTGGTTGCAGGAACTCTACATGGACTGATCGGCCGGTTGATCGACGCGCTCGGCGAGCCACCCGGCTGCCCGACCGACGACGCCCTCGTCCGGCCCCGAGATCCGTATCCGAACAGTCTCGCCAGGATAGACGCCGACAGACACGTCGAACCGTTCGCGGAGCTGCCCGATCCGTTCCAGTAACGCGCTCTCGGGTTCGTCGGCAGAGACTGTTTCGACGTACTGCCGCGTGCCGGTGAACTCGTCCGCGATCTCGCCGAACATCCCGCGCATTTCCTCGGGGACACCCGGCAACACGTAAACGTTCTCGACGTGACAGCCGGGCGCGACTCCTTCGGGATTGGGGATGAACTCCCCGCTAGCGGGGATGTCGGCCGTCCCTTCGGTGAGGTCGTCGCGAGCGTATCCGAGATGGGTCTCGATGTACTCCAGGGCGGCCTCGCTCGTGGCGAGGTCCACGCCGACGGCCGCAGCCACGCCGCCCATGGTCACGTCGTCGTGCGTTGGACCGATTCCGCCGGTGACGATTACTGCATCGTACTCGGCTCGGTATACGTTGACAACTCCCGCAATCTCGTCGACTCGATCCGGGACGACGGTGACCCTCTCGACTGTCGCACCTCTATCGGCAAGCTGACGGGCTAACCAGGCGGCGTTCGTATTGACCGTCTCGCCGGCCAGAAGTTCGTCGCCGACAGACACCAGCGCGACGCGCATACCCGTCGTTAGAGATTAAGTGGCATAGACGTGTCGCCCTACTATCCCATCCCCGGCGGTGGTCCTCGGTCACGGGGATCGTCGTCCTCATCCACGTCGAGGCCCACTTCCTCACGACGCTGCTCAAGCGACCTGATCTGTCGCCAGTAGTATACCCCGCCGCTGATCCCCACGATAAGCAGGATCCCGAATATCCCGCCGAACAGCCAGAGGTCACGGTCGAGGTAGTACTCCACGACGAGTTCGTTGTTGTCGACATCTGACCAGGTTATGTGGACCCGCCCGTCTATCGTCTCGGTCTCGTACCCGCCCGGGACTACGTTCGAGAGGATCGGGACGCCGACGCTCGTGCCCCGCGGGAGCACGACCTCGTAGCTCCCGTCGACGAAGGTCGGCGTCTGGACGGCTTTGCCGTCCTGCCTTGCTTTGAAGGCGACTTTGCCAGTCCGGTTCGGAAGCTCCATCCGGGTGCGTTCGCGGTTACTCGAAACGTCGAACGCCGAGGCGTTGACGACCGTCCCGTTGGGATAGCGAAACTTCAGCGCCCGGATCGAGAGGGGTTCGCGGTTGTTGAAGGTATCCCGCTGGTAAACCGATAGCGAGGTCTCGTTTTCGATGACGTAGATCGACGTGTAGCTGTCCCCGCCGAGTCTGATCGTCCCGTTAGCACTGGTATTCCAGTCGTACTCGGCGTCCTCGCTCAGCTCCGAGGCGGACGGGCCACTCCCGCCGAGACAGCCCGCGAGGACGAGCACGATACCGAGCGCGACGAGGGCGAGATACCGACGGTTCATGGAACGACGGCGAGCAACTCCGCCGAGAGGTACGACCCGATGCTCGATAGCAGTCCCGGCGGATCGGTCCCCTCCTTGCAGACGATACTTTGTTCGAGCAGCCCGAGACGCTCGACGGTCACGATATCCTGGGCGTGACCCGCCCGGTTGACTGTCGCCCTGACTTCCGCACGTGTGGCGCTGTTGACGTTGACGCGCCCTTCGCCACGAGTCCACTCGTAGAGTCGGTCCCGTTCCTCGTCGGCCAGTCGTGCCGATCCGCCTTCCTCGGGAACGAACCGTAACGGGAGGTGCTGGACCAGACCGAACCGCTTGCGGATCTGTTCCGGTGAGCCCGGCCCCAGTCCGAGTTCCTCGGCCGGGACGTGGACGCGCTGGCCGGCGTCCAGATAGATACCGTCGTCGTCCCACCGTTCGAACGTTCCGACGTGGACCTCGCCGGGCGTGAGATGGGGCGTGATCTCGCCGAACTCCTCACGGAGGAGGTTCCGGGCGACGGTCTCGTCGGGCCCCTCGATCGGGATCGTGGGGAAGTCGTCGTCGCGAACGCCGACGTCGTAGGTCACGTCCAGTTCGCCAAGCAGGTTCGACACCTGCGACGAAAGCGAGTCGATCGCCCGCTCTCGGGCGTCACCGGCGACGTAACACTTGGTAGCGAGGACAACCATCAGACCTCGACTTCCGATTCCGTTTCGACGTTGAGTTCGTCTCGCAGCGCTTCGATCCGTTCTTCCATGGCCTCGATCAACATCGAGTTCTCCATAGCGTCGAGTTGCGAGCCACAGTCCGGACACTCGAACCCGAAGTCCATCGCCTCGCCGAACTCGAAGCGAATACCACAGTTCTCACAGAGGTAGAACTCGTGATCGTACTCGTATTCACGGCGTTCGTCGAGGGCTTCGAGCAACCGATGCATCTCCACTTCGAGCTGTTCGGGGATGTTCTCGTAGTGGAACGTCCAGAGGTACGTCAGCCATCCCGAATCCTCGTCGCGGAGCCGACGGTAGCTCGCCAGATCGTTCTCGTAGAGGATGAACAACGCGCGACGCACGTCGTTGAGTTCCAAACCGAGTTCTTCGGCGAGTTCCTCGTCCGTCACTTCGCCGTCCGGCGGCGCGGCGGCGACGGGCATCCCCTTCGGTCCGACGAGTTCGTGGAGGTACTTCTGTATGACAGGGTCCTCCAGGAGATCCTCAAAAGCCATTGTGCTTACTTCGGCCTGTGACGCGGTTAAGTCTTTAGCTTTGCCCCGCCGTCCCCTTACTGGAAGACTTCCATGAACCGGTTGGTTCCATCGTCAGTCCCAACGATTATCAGTTCGTCGTCGTCACGGAACCGGAACTCGGGACCGAACTCGGTGGCAACGTCCCCATCACGTTCGATTCCGACGACGGTGCAGCCTGTCCGTGAGCGAATGTCGGCTTCCGCCAGTGTCTGGCCTGCCACTCCGGATGCGGTCGTCCGGACCACGTCGACCCGCGTATCCAGCGAGATGACCTCTTCGCCTGGGAGCACCGTCGAGGCAATCATCCGCCCCGTGATCGTCTCCAGGGCGAGGACGTAGTCAGCTCCGGCGCGGTACATCTTCGGTACGCTCTCGGTCTCTTCGACCCGGGCGATGACCTCCGTCTCCGGGCTGAGGTCCCGGACAACGAGCGTGGCGAACTCCGAAGCCGTGTCGTCCGGAATCGCCAACAGGACCGTTCGAGCGTCGCCGATACCCGCCGCCTCGAGCGTCGACGGGTCGATGGCGTCCCCGACCACGTCGACCCCGTCCCGATCGACGGTGTCGAGGACAGTGTGCGGCACGCCCCGTTCGGTCAGTAACTCACCGATACGCTGACCTACCTGCCCGTAGCCGGCCAGCAACACGTCCCCACCCTCGAACTGGCGGACTTCCGAGAGGGTGAGATCTCTGAGAGCGCCGAGCTGTTCTGGCCGTCCGGTGACCAACAGCACGGACCCCCGTTCGAGAACGGTGTTCGGCGACGGCGGACTCTCGAAGGACCCCTCGAACCAGGCTCCGATGACGTTGACCCCCGTCTCCTCACGGATATTGCTTTCCGCGAGGGTCGTACCCTCCAGTGGACTATCGTTGCGGATCAGGAGCTCGGCGACCTGGAGGTCGTCACCGATGGCCACCACATCCTGTAGTTCCGTCTGGAGGTTCGTCGTCACTTTCGAGGCGAGGCTCTCGCCGAGGAGTGGGCGTGGCGAAAGCACCGAATCTGCCCCGGCCAATTCGTGATATGGCAGTCGATCGGGGTCCTCGACGACGCTGACGATCTGGACGCGCTCGCTGACCTCCTGTGCCGTCAAGACGATGCTCGTGTCGACGTCATCGGTCAGATCCGCGACGATCGCTCTCGCGTCAGCGAGGTTCGCGCTTTCGAGACCTGAGATCGAAGTCGGATCACCGTGGATGACTTCGTACCCGCTCTCGTACCGGTCGGTGACGGTGTCGCGATCTGGCTCGACGAGGACGTAATCGACATCCCAGGAATCGAGTTCGTCGATCAGGATCTCGGCCCGCGGCATGTCCGAACAGATAACCACGTGGTCTTCGAGGCTGTCACTGACGCTGGTCGGCACAGTCGTCGAGAAAACCTCCTCGAACAGCGGGAAGATCAACACCGGCAACGCGAGGAAGACCAGAAAAACTCCCGTTAAGTCCATCGCGATCACGAGGAGATTCACCACATTCGTCTCCCAGGGTGAGTCGGACCCGAAACCGGTGGTTGTGAACGTCTCGATGACGACCTGCAGCGAGTGTAGAAAGCTCTTCGGTCGCCCCTCGTAGACAGCCATTCCGTAATGATAGAGGACCGTGTAAACGGCGATGATGGCCGCAAGCGTGATCAGGGAATAGAGAGTCCGGCGATACCACTTGTTCATTCGAACAGCGATTCACGCTGTGGGAAGTAAACGGTTCCGTCGTCGCAGCGACGGCTATATGCTACGACCGATAGTGAAGCACGTCCGAACGCGAGCGGGACGTACCGGGACGGAACAGACGGCTCTGACCGACCACCCACAAAACGACGACGACCGCACCTGCGATCTCGGGGATCGCCAACCCCGACCGGGTGAGAGCCCCCGTCGCAATCCAGACGCTCCAGATGGCGAGGTTCGCGAGACCCGCGGCGACGGATCCGATCCCAGCGCGTACTCTCCGCGCGAGTAGTCGGCCTACACCGTAGACGAGTGCCGAAACGGTAAACAGGGTGTAAAACCCGGCCGCGACCTGGAAGTGGTACGGACTGTCTTGCGGGAAGATCCCGATTCCGGCCAGAAGCGCCATTGTCACGACGAAAAGAATCGCTCCCGCCCGGACTACTCGCCCGCGCACAGTGATCGCGAGAATCGCCCCGAACACGACGCCAAGCGCCCCGCCGACGACGAGCCCACCGTTGAACAGGATCTCGGTCGTGGCCGTCCCGGCCGGATCGCTCGAGTCACCGAGGTTTGAGAGCGCGTTCGCGTCCGGAGAGAACGTCGGTGACAACGCGATCGCGAGGCCGATTCCCGCGAACGTGACGACGAGTGCCGCGACACCCGCCCAGAACCCGACCGCCCGATACGTCGACTCGTCCATAGGAGCGTCAACTGTTGACGGGAACAAAATCCTTTGCCTGGCGATTACGGGAAGTCAAGGCGAAAGCCTCGTGCTTCAGCGGCATGGCGAGAGCGAAGCTCTCGCTGTCGTTCGAGAGACGTACGTCTCTCGTGATGACGAGACGCTCCGCGTCTCGAACCACAACCGAAAAGCTGCGCTTTTCAAGGACGGGAATGAAGCCGACACGATATGACCAAACCCGCCCTATGTCTCCCGATAGGAATCCTAAAAATTATATTTCCCGATATGCAATGTGATAGTAGACATGCGATATGCTGCTGCGGGGAACGCGCTCACGCTCAAGATGGCTACGAGTGCGTCATCACACTCACACTCACACACCTACGCAGCCCAACCAGCAGCGGTTGGCATGTCACGACAGAACAGTCCTTTCGTGGCTGCAACGGACTGTTGGGCCGATGGCCCGGCCCGCTGCTCACTGTGCTGGACGCCTGTGAGTGCCACTCCCACTACGGGAGGGCAACACCGAGCGGATACGAAAACACGCCACACCCTGCAAAGGGCCGAAGGTGCCTCAGCAAACCCGCAAGTTCACAGCCGGGGGAATCATGCAGGCAGGATTCCCCACGGAGGAATCTTCGCCCTTTAGGGCGGAGAGGAGGTCAACAGCCGAACCCCTCTCCGGTCCTCACCAGTACGGCGTTCCCGAACGCGTCGTCCAGAGACCCAGTGTCGTCGCAAGACCGACGGCTACGGCGGTGACGACGAGGGTCACGATCGACGGAAACCGGTAGGCTGCTGTCGTGAACAGCGGGTTGCTCACCTGCAGCGAGACGACCAGCCCGCCAGTGGACATAATCAGCGCCACGATGGCGAACAACGCGAGTGCCTTAGGGAACTCCATGACGGACGTTACCACGCCGAGGGGCATTAAGAGACGGGGCTTCGCCAAGCGCGTCGTTCAAGACGAGGCCGATACGAGTACGGGTATGACCACTATCGCGGTACTCGCGGACCCACCGATGGAAGGGGTCGTCGGACGACAACTCGTGGAGACGACTCCGCTGGAGCCGAGCGAGGTCGTTGGACTCTACGAGGCGATGCTGTCGGATATCGTGCGTGCAAGCGAGCGAGCGAGCGGGCAGCTACTCGTCAACTATCGCCCGCGCGAGCACCTCGATATCCCCGAAGACGTCTCGCCGAAGCGCGCGCTCGAAGACGTCGTCTCGGCCGCAGTCGAAGACCCTGGCACCGTCCGTTACGAGGTGCAGGTTGGGGAGTCGTTCGCCGCACGGGCTGGTAACACCGTGACGCATCTGCTCGAAACTGAAGAAGAGGGCAGCGTCCACGTCCTCAAACCGACGGTCCCGCTGGTGACGCGTCAGGGCATCGACTCGACGTCGATGAAACTCCGCCGTAGTCCCGTCGTCATCTCACCGGGCCCGGACGGACGGGTCGGATATGCAGGGTTCTCCGAACCGATCAACTTCGAAGGCGCGTACGATGCGCCGGCGGTGGAGTCACTGGTCGAGGCAGCGGACGCGGCTGAATTGGACGTGAATTTCGTCCCGCCGTTGCACCCGGTCGAGACGGCAACCGACCTCGCGTCGGTCCTGTCAGTCGTTCGTGCTCGGGCGCGAACCGACCGGATCTATCCGACCCGGACGCACGAGTGGATCGAGCAGACGGGCGTTCGGGCCAAAGCAGACGACGATGGACTTCGCGTCGTTCGACATGGATAGTGACTACTGTAAGTCATAGGGATTAGCGTAGAAATCCATAGATTTCGCCCGTGAAATCGAATCCGGTCGCCTGATCGGAGTCCAAAGATCTCCGATCGGCTACGCTAATCCCTATCAATACCACATCGACCGCCCGCATCGGGCGGTCATACCGGTACATAGTTACAGCAGTCACTATACCGACGGACGGAAGCCCTGATACTTTCAGTTGTGATCGGTTCGACTGAAGCAGTATCAAAAGTTCCGTCCGTCGGTATATCAGGGCCCGGCCGGCACTCTATTGCGCCTATTCGAATACAAAGCCAGTAGGCGACTTCAGTCATCCAATCGTACCCAATTATTATATCTACTATAATCAAAGATAACTATATGGGCGAACAGATACTGGTTCCGTTCGACGGCTCCGAACCTTCGGGGGAAGCACTCAACTACGCGCTCAATTCGTTCTCGGATCCCGATATCATAGTCCTGTACGTCATTTCGATTCCCGAGGGGTACTGGTCGGCCTTCGAAACCGACCCGACCGACCTTCCGATCTACGAATCCGCAAAGGAGGAAGGAGCCGAGATCCTGGACGAAGCCGTCGAGATCGCCGCCGATGCTGGGGTCGACATCGACACACAGGTCGCTACGGGCGCGCCCGCGGACCGTATCGTCGAGCGGTCCGAAGACGAAGACGTCGATCTCATCGTCATCGGCAGTCATGGTCGCGAGGGGGTCTCGCATGTGTTGCTCGGGAGCGTAGCTGAGAAAGTCGTTCGGCGGGCGTCTCGCCCGGTTCTCGTAGCCAAGTAATCGGGATCCAGTGTAGCGACGTTCGTATTCTGGAGAACTCCACAAAGGCCACGCACACAGGCGCTTGGCAGAGACTCATGAGTGCTCCGCAACTCTCTGCTCACTTCCGGTAAGCAGGCCACTAAGTGTCTCTCTCACGGCGGCCTCCGTGCGCGACACGCTGGCTTCAAGATACGTGGCAGTCGGCGCGGGGACGAGAACGATACCTTCAACTTTCTCGGATCTGTTCGTACGGATAGTCCCTGTGTACGGCGGCGATTTCGCTGGGGACATCTCGAACCGCGCGGTGGGGTGGCAGAGCGGCCTATTGCGCCTGCCTTGAAAGCAGGTGGCGCAAGCCTCCTGGGTTCAAATCCCAGCCCCACCGTCATTTTGCTGCCCACGATAGTGAGTAATGAGCAGTACATCGGGCATCTGGTTCAAATCCCACCCCATCGTCTAACGTCGTCTGACGAGTCCGGACTCGCTCCACTCATCAGGACACCGCCCCCAGGCGAGCGAAAACAGTTGAAAGAACAGGAAGTGTGTAAAAGAAAGTAGCGCGAGTACCACGGGCCACCGTGCCCGTGGGTGAAGCGCGTCAAATCCCATTACTTATCATATCGATATACTAATACAGATCTAATGCAGTCGGTCGAACTCACCCACACATTATCTTTCGGCTGACAATCGACACGGGTGAGTCTGCCGATCTGCACAGCGGCTGTCTCGAAGCCCGTCGCATCCGCAACGAAACCAACCGTCTCGACCGCCAGGGATGGGACTGGTCCGAGATTACGCAAATCGTCGTTAATAGTGCCGACCACGTGAAAAACACCAGTCAACTCATCGTTGACAAAGCTCTCGGCGAGCTTGAAACCTATCACGACCACAAAGACGACGGCTGGGGTCGTCCCTATCCATACATCGACGGGACGTACCCACTGGTGATGAATCACGGTGAAGGCTACCGTCTGTTCTCTGAAGAGGACGAAATACGGTTCCGTATTACCGCCACACGTGGTACCCACGTCAAAGGAATACTCCGTGGGAGTCCTGACCACCTCGACTGTTTGCAGACCGCACTCGAAGAAGACGAGTGGCGCGTTGGCACTGCTGAAGTCGTCCGCAAACACAGTGAGTGGCGACTGCATGCCACCATCACCCACGAATACGCCCACGTAGCCGACAAACACGGGGCGGAGACGATTATCGGTGTGGACGTGAACGAGGACTGTATCGCGCTCGCTGCGATGAGTCGGGACGGCACACTGCACGATTCGGTCGTGTTCGGCTATACGGACGTGAAAACACAGCGCCACGAGTATTTCACCAGGCGCAAGCGGATGCAAACCGCCGGGCAGACCGCGTTCGAGACAGTCGTCCAAACCGAAGAACGGGACTACGTTCACGACCGTCTGCATAAAGTCTCTCGGGAAGTAGTCGATTGGGTCTCGCACTTCGAGCGTCCGGTCAACGTCTTTGAAGACCTCAAAGACATGCGGGATGACATCGACTACGGCACGCCGATGAACCGTCGCTTGCACTCGCTACCGTTTGCTGAACTGCAAGAGATGGGGTCGTACAAGGCCGCATGGCGGGGGATTCCGAGTGACGCTGTTGATCCGGAGTATACGAGTCAGCGGTGTCCTCGGACGGCGTGTCGGCACACGGAACGAGCGAACCGGCACAAGAAGCGGTTCAAGTGCCGTGAGTGGGGGTTCCAAGACCACGCTGACCGGAAGGCGGCGGTGTGCGTTGTGCAGAAGTGGTTCGAGAAGCGAACTGAGAATGTGCCGTCTCTCGACAGGCTTCCCGGCGATGTGGAAGTGAGACGGGCGGCATCGGGGGCTGGTGGAGGCCCCGACTCTCACGGACCAAGTGGTTCGGGTGTTGACCGACACGGACCGTCGGCATGACCGTCACAGGAAGTGCGAGAGGAATTGAAGTCCGTTGCCTCGGCCGGTGAGTAAACACGGACGCCCCGCGTCACCTTGCGCGGGGTACTTCACAGAGTGCTCAGGAAGTCAGCGAAGTCGCCTTGCAGGAAGGTGACAAAGGTGTCGATACCGAGATACAGAGACACGACGAGCACGATCAACACCGGGACGCGGACGACCCATAGCCAGACTGTGCCAATCGTACCGAAGGATCCAATACCTTTACCGAGTTCTTCGATAGCTTCATCGGCGTGGATCCAGGACACAAGAACGATCAGCAAGATTCCACCGAAGACAAGGAGGATCTGCGCGGCGAAGATATCGTATAGGTCGACCATGACGATGTCGAAGGTCACCGGTACACCAAGCAGGAAAATCGCTCCGGCGATGATACCCGTAGCAGTCACTCGATTGATACCGAACTCGTCGATTGCGTAGGAGACAACGACCTCGATCAAACTGATCGCCGAGGAGAGCGCGGCAATGGCGACCGTCGCGAAGAAGAATACGCCGATAACCCTCCCGAACTGGAGACTGCTGAGCGCATCGGCGACGCTGAGGAAGATCGCACCGGCCCCGGACGTGTCAGGATCGACCCCTGCCGAGAACAGGATCGGGAACACGATCAACCCGGTCAAAATCGAGATGCCGGTGTTGAACCCCACGATAGTCAGACCATCGACGCCAAGGTTCTCGTCCTCAGAGAGATACGAAGCGTAGGTGATCATCACGCCCATCCCCAGCGAGAGCGTGAAGAAGCCTTGGCCAGCTGCTGCCGGAACGATGGATTGCCAGTTCTCCGCTAGATATCCGAGATCCGGCGAGAGATAGTAACTGTAAGCTTCAGCTGCACCCGGAAGGGTGAAGGCGTAGACCGCCAGGACAGCGAAGATGGCGATGATCGCCGGGACCATTATTTTCACGCCGATTTCGATCCCGCGCTGGACACCCAACGCGACGATCACGAAGACGAAGGCCATGAAGAAGAAATGGCCGATCAGCGCGTCCAGGCCGACCGAAATCTGACCGAAGTATTCGCCCGGCCCCTGTGCGATGTAACTGCCCCTTCCACTGCCGAGAATATAACGCAGGACCCAGCCCCCGACAACGCTGTAATAGGACAGGATCACGAATCCGATGAACACGAACAGTCCGCCAAGATACTTCCAGGCGCCACCGGCGAACTCCCGGATCGCTCCGACGGTGTTGAGGCCTGTCTTGCGGCCGACAACGAACTCGACCATCATCGCCGGAAAGCCGATCAAGAGGACAAACGCTAGATACACGACGATAAACGCGGCTCCACCTTCCTGTCCGACCTGGAAGGGGAACCGCCAGATGTTTCCGAGCCCGACGGCACTTCCGACGGCCGCCAGGATGAACCCGATACGAGTTGACCACGTTTCGCGCGTCTGTACAGATTCGCTCATGCAAGGTGGCGCTTTCCGACGCATCTAAATGAAAACGTCGATACTTGCCGGAAATTGTCGATACTCCAAACTGATGCCATCACCTCACGTGTCAACCGAAAAATCGCCAGAGGGCAATTCTACACGGTCTCACTCAACATATTTATAATATATTTTATAATGATGGAAAGGGTTAGATCTTCAGATCCATCACCGTAGTCCGACCGTCACGAAGGGATCGAAGCCAACGTCCCCACAAAGGATAACTCCAGCCCAAGATTGGACCGACGACAACAAGTGTACCAGCGAGATGCAACGGAACCGGACTCGGAGCGCCGTGAGGTCGGAAGAACGAACCGACGACGATCCGTCGTGAACATGAGGATTGCTATCGGGAGTCACCTCTCATAGTGATTACTGTAGGTCTGTTCCGGGTCGACCGCACGACTGAGTGCGGTCGTACCGGTAAATCGCTACAGTAATCACTATCACTGGAACGGTATCAGGTCGAAAACGGAATAGGGTGGGGGTGGGGTGGGTGGGGGTGGCACCGGAGATGGTGCCGCATCTCTGGATTTTCAGGCCTAAAATAAATATCTTTCCCTCTGATTATCGGTTCTGAAATCCCCAGGCAGAGATAATTCAACATCTGGTGATAGGCGTGGACTTCCCGTTCTGGGTGTATAACGTCGAAAGGAATTGTGCGTGGGTGCAGTCCCATCGGGAGTGCACCTGCATCGACTTCGGCGGTGTCACCGCCTCGGTATCGACGACCGATTGGTCGCCCTTGCGATGCGTGGGACCGGATTTGAACCGTAGGTAGACGGTCCCTGACGGGCTGCGTCTACCGGGGTTCAATCGGTCGTACATCGACAGGCGCTCGCGTTTTGCTCGCGCCAGAGCGATGCGTGGGACCGGATTTGAACCGGCGGACCCCTACGGGACAGCGCCCTCAACGCTGCGCCGTTGGCCTGGCTTGGCTACCCACGCTCGCGTTTGCTTGCGTTTTCCGCATCCCAGTGTTCTGGAGGGGGAGTAAAATGGCTGTCGATTCGGCCCGCCACCGGGAGTGAATCACGTGCCGATGGCAGGGGGCGAACTACGTCTGCTGCTGTCGTCGGTGAGCTAGGATTAGGTTGGTAGTAGTGGGGTTCGCAATAGAGCTACACCCGACACTATGAAACGGTTGTTTCAAGACGGTCAATCCATAATTCGGAACCATGGCAAAATACTCGACCGGTGGCGGCTCCGGAGACACCGGTGGGAGCTGTGAGCTCTGCGGTGCAACCGACGCGTCGCTGGAGACGGTCAACATCGCGGGTGCGGAGTTGCAGGTCTGTGCGTC
>JAZKRQ010000014.1:0-29183 GCA_036628575.1 Halapricum sp. | reverse complement strand
CGATGACCGCCTGACAGCGTTGGCACGGTTTCATAGCGATGCAGTTTGTCCCATGTGGCCGCCCCTCAAGTATCTACCCCTTGATAGTGACTGCTGTAAGTCATAGGGATTAGCGTAGCCGATCGGAGAACGTCACACTCCGATCGGATGTCCGGATTCGATATCCCGGGCGAAATCTATGGATTTCTACGCTAATCCCTATCAATTCCGTATCGACCGCCAGCAGTCGGGCGGTCGTACCGGTACGTAGTTACAGCAGTCACTATGAACCACTGGCAGTCGTGGTACCGCGACTCTCGGAAGGGTTATGCCCGGCACGGCCCTCCGTCTTTTCGTAATGGCAAACGGTAAGGTTGACTTCTTCAACGACACGGGCGGCTACGGTTTCATTTCGACTGACAGCGACGAGGTAGACGACGACGAGGACGTGTTCTTCCACATGGAAGACGTCGGCGGCCCTGACCTCGAAGAGGGCCAGGAAGTCGAGTTCGACATCGAATCGTCCCCGAAGGGACCGCGCGCGACGAATCTCGTCCGCAAAGAATAACGACCGGTAGCCGTCGCTTGTCGCGATGGACACCGACTTCGATTTTCTCAGATCACTTTCCTGAAAACCCCTGGGTGTAGACCCGGGACCTTCTTTTCGATAGCGGCCCACGTTCCGCCAATGAGTGTGATCGAGGGCGTTCACGGCGATCACGGCGCGACGTTCCGCGACCTCGACGGCCGCCGAGTCGTCGACGACTACGGTCGCCCCGAGCGGACCCATCGGGCGGTCCGAAACGTCGCCGGCGTGATCGAGATGGGCTACGACATCCACGTCGTGACTGGCCCCGAGCGCGTCCAGGCGGTCGAGGCGGCGATCACTGCTGACGTGCCCGCCTCTGACGGCGAGGGCTGTCGCGGATTCGTCCTCGAAGACGGGACGGTCGCCGCCGAGGCGGCCGTCTACAACGCCGACGCCGGCGATCGGCTGCTCGTTTTCCTGTCGCCCGGTCGTGGTGCCGTGTTGGACGCGGCCCTGGACGGACAGCGCGTCGACACCTCTGACGCGACTGACGAGATGGCGGTGTTCGGTGTCCACGGCGGCCAGGCGACCGAGAAGATCGCTAGCGTCCTCTCGACCGGCGGCGGCGCGCCTGAACCGGCTCACACCTTCACTCGCGGATCGATGGGTGACGAGGGGGTGACGGTGATCGCCAGCGACGCCCCGACTGGCGAGGAGGGCTACGAGGTGGCCTGTGCGGCCGACGACGCCGAGCGGGTGTTCGACACGCTTGTCAACCGCGGTCTCAACGCGACGCCCTTTGGCTACCGGACCTGGGAATCGCTGACCCTGGAGGCCGGGACGCCGCTGTTCGAGTCGGAACTCGACAGCCGCGATCCAGCGGTCCTCTCGGGGGGAGATACCGACGGTCGGCGACTGGTCGGGCTGTCCTGTGAGGCCGTTCCAGAGTCCGGTGGCACTGTGCGCGGCGACCGCGACCAGCAGGTCGGAACCGTCACTCGCGCAGTCGAGAGCCCCATGCTGAACGAGCCGATCGCTTTCGCTCTCGTGACCGACGATCCGATCGGCGTCGACACTGCTGACGGACGAGCCGACGCCGAGCGCACGCCGTTGCCGTTCGTCGAGAGCGGTGCGCGGTCGGGACGGCTGCCGGATACTTAACGTGGCGACTGCCTCGGAGTCACGTTGCGCCTGCCTCGAAGTCACGTGCCGACGCCTCCAAAGGACACTACGGCCGCACGTCGAGCCGCGACCGCTGGCAGTCGCTACGATTTCGAGACCATCGCTCGCAGTTGCTCGCGGGAGAAAAGCGTCGAGGGCTCGTCCATGTGGACGCCGATCTCGCCCGAGAACAGCGACAGTCCGATCCGCTGGACCGCCGTCGGCAGCGAGTACGCACGTCTGATCCACGCTCCGAGGCGGATCTCCCGACCGAGGTCGCCGCGCCAGGCGGTCTCGTAGTCCGCGAGTGTCTCCGGACGCCGGGGATCGATCGTCTCGGCGGCGTGGTCGGCCGCGACCATGCCGTAGCGGATGCCGCCGCCGGTGAAGGGCTTGGTCTGAGCGGCGGCGTCGCCAAGCAGGAACGCCCGCCGTGAAGTCACGCTGTCGGGCGGGCCGATCGGGATCAGGCCCGAGCAGCGGTTCGTCGTCCCCGCGCCGTAGCTGTCGGTGAATGCATCGAACCACTCGCCAACCTCTGCGCCGGGTTCGGCCGCCAGTCCGTACTCGACGCCCGCTTCCCCCCGGGGGATCCGCCAGGCGAAAAATCCGGGGACCGTCAGGTGCACGTCCACGAAGTCCTGATGATCGGCCGTCTCCTCGAAGCCGAGTACGCCGTGCAGCAGTTCCCCGGGTTCGGGGAGCCCGATCTCGGTACGGACTTTCGATTGTGGGCCGTCGGCGCCGGCGACCATCCGGGCCCGATGGGTCTCGACGCCGTCGGGGCCCCTGACTGTGACCTCGACGTGATCCCGGTGCTCTTCGACTCCGGTCACGGTGTGGCTCTCCCGCAGATCCGCGCCCGCGTCCCGTGCCGCCTCCGCGAGCCACCGGTCCAGGCCGACGCGGTCGATGACGTTCGAGATCACGGTGTCCTTGTAGAAGGGGTAGGGGTCGCTGTCCGGTCCGCCGAGCCGGAAGCGCGCGCCGTAGATCTCGTTTTGCAGGAGGTCCTCGCGGGCGCCCCCGGGCGTGAACTCCCAGACGTCGGTGGAGACGTGACCCGAACACGCCAGCGGCTCACCGACGACCCCCTGCTCGAAGGCGAGTACGTCCCGTCCCGTCTCGGCGGCCCGGCGGGCGAACCGGGAGCCGGCAGGGCCGGCCCCGACGACGACGAAATCGTGCATGGCTGTGTGAAGCCCGCTAACGCGTAAATACCTTCTCGAATCGATCAAGATTGCTTGTTGTCAGGTTCACGCCCGCGGATCCCGGTCGGGTCCGGGATACTCGCCCCCGACGACGACGTCGTAGAGACTCGCGGGATCGAACAACCGGGCGAAGGCGTCGGGCGGCCGGACGCTCAGGTTCGCTTGGGGTTGGATCGACAGCCCCGTCTCTGGCGAACGCAGCGACTCGTCGTAGCTCAACAGGTGTGCGGCCCCACCTCGGTAGGCCGAGGCCAGCGCCGGATGATCCTCCTCGGGATGTTCAACCCGTTCGGTCGTCGTTCCGAGCCGCTCGCGGTGGGCAGCCGCCAGATCGGGGTCACCAAGTTCGGTCACGACGGCCTCGACCTCGTCCAAGAGCGGCTCGCTCGAAAGTAGCGTCAGCCAGTCGTGCCGACGGACGTGATCCAGCGCCTCCCGGGCGAACCCGCCGACCAGCAGGTCTGCCGCGAGTACGTCGGCGTCGGCGACGACACGAGCGGGCGACGCCTCAGTCATCGTTCTCTCGCTGGCTGGCCAGCGTCTCTCGGATCTCCTCGACGGTCCTTCCGTACTCTTCAGCTCGGTCGAACAGTTCGGCCCAGGTGTCCATACTCGACCTGCGGGTCGGGTCGGTGAAAAAGACGGCTGCCGACAAATGAGAAACGACAAAAACCCCGGGTACGCTATGTCGTCGTATGCGCCGAGTCCGATCGGTTCCGGCCGGGGTCGCCGCGTCGCCCCAGCCGCAGGACCACGGCTCGCTGTCCCGCGTCGAGCGGGTGACACCGACGAACCGTCCGCGATCTCCGTTCTCCGCCTGTCGTTGTTGCTGTCGCTGTCGGTGAGATAGCCCCGAACGCTACCGACAGTATCGCCCGCATACTGCACCCCTCAAACAGACAGACATGACAGCACACGACACACCAGTCGCATCGGTTCTCGAAACCATCGGCGAGACGCCCCTCGTCGAACTCGACGCCGCGCCGGAGTCGGTTCCGGTCTACGCGAAACTGGAGACGTTCAACCCCGGCGGCAGCGTCAAGGATCGCATCGGCGAACACATCCTCCGACGGCTCCTCGCACGCGGTAACGTCTCCCCAGGCGGGACCGTTGTCGAGCCTACGGCGGGCAACACCGGCATCGGGATGGCGATCGCAGCCCGGCAGTTCGATCTCCATCCCGTGTTCGTCGTCCCGAACGGCTTCAGCGAGGAGAAGGAACGGCTGATGGACGCCCTCGGGGCCGAGATAGTCAACGTCCCAGGTGACGCGGGGATGAGCGGTGCCACAGAGCGGGCCCGAGAGATCGCCGACCAGCGGGAGGACGCGGTCGTCCCGCAGCAGTTCTCGACGCCGCTGAACGCCGAGGCCCACTACGAGACGACGGGCCGGGAGATCCTCGACGCGCTCGGCGAGGACGTGGGCGCGGTCGTCGCCGGCGTCGGCTCCGGCGGGACGTTGATGGGCGCCGCTCGGGCCGTCCGCGAGCGGGTTCCCGACGTCCGCGTCGTCGCGGTCGAGCCCGAGGGATCGGCGTTCGGTGAACTCCTCGGCGAGGCCCGTGAAAAAGACGACTACAAGACTGAGGGAATCGGGACTCACGACCCCGACGTGGCGGAGTTGCTCGACCCCGGCGCGATCGACGAAGTCGTAACCGTCAGCGACGAGGACGCACATGCCGAACTCAAGCGACTCGCTGCGGAGGAGGGCTATCTCGTCGGCTCTAGCTCCGGTGCGGCCAGTGTCGCGGCCCGCGAGGTCGCCGAGCGGATCGCCGACGGCGATCTCGGCGCACCGGCCGACAGCGTCGTAACGGTGTTCCCCGACTCCGGAGAACGATACCTTTCGAAGTCGATCTACGGTTCCTTCGCCGACTGGGAGGGGAAGGCATGAGCGACGATCGTTCTCCCAGTGATAGCCATGGGTTCGATACCCGGGCGATCCACGCCGGTCAGCGGCCCGACCCCCAGACCGGGGCGGTCATGACGCCCATCTACGCGACCTCGACGTTCGCCCAGGACGCCCCCGGTGAGGACCGTGGATACGAGTACTCTCGGACTGACAACCCGACGCGGGCGGCCCTGGAGGACAACCTCGCCAGCCTCGAAGGGGGCGACTACGGCCGGGCGTTCGCCAGCGGGATGGCCGCGATCAACACCGTCCTGAACCTGCTTTCGTCGGGCGATCACGTCGTCGTTGGCCGGGACGTCTACGGCGGGACCCACCGGCTGTTCACGGGAGTCTACGAGGACTACGGTCTCCGGTTCGACTTCGTCGACGCAACCGATCCCGAGGCCGTGGCCGACGCCGCCGGGCCGTCGACGGAACTGATCTGGGTCGAGACGCCGACGAACCCGCGCATGCAGGTGATCGATATCGGGGCGATGGCCGCGGTCGCCGAGGCTGCAGACGCGCTGCTGGCGGTCGACAACACGTTCGCCACCCCGGCGCTCCAGTGCCCGCTGGAACGCGGTGCGGACGTAGTGGCTCACTCGCTAACGAAGTACCTCGGCGGCCACTCCGACGTGGTCGGCGGCGCGCTCGTCACCGACGACGCCGACCTGGACGAGCGGCTGGGATTCTATCAGAACAGCGTCGGCGCGACGCCGGGCCCCTTCGCGTGTTTCCTGGTGCTCCGGGGGACCAAGACCTTGCCCGTCCGGATGGAGCGCCACTCCGAGAACGCCCGGAAGCTAGCGGCATGGCTCGCGGATCGTCCCGAGATCGAGCGGGTGTACTATCCAGGGCTCGAATCCCACCCCCAGCACGATCTCGCGGCCGAGCAGATGGACGACTTCGGCGGGATGTTGAGTTTCGAACTCGCCGGGTCCCTGGAGGCGACGCGGGCCCTGGTCTCGAACACGGAGGTGTTCACGCTCGCGGAGAGTCTCGGCGGCGTCGAGAGCCTGATCGAACACCCCGCGACGATGACCCACGCGTCGGTTCCTCGGAACCAGCGACTCGAAGCGGGCGTCACCGACGGACTCGTCCGGGTCAGCGTCGGGCTCGAGGACTCCCGGGATCTGCGGACAGACCTTCGGAACGCCATCGAGACTGCGCTCACGGAGTGATCGGCCGGCGACGCCGATCGATCCCAATCACTGTCGTCGCTCCACCATCACCACCGCTTTGTATCGGACGCGAATACGTTCACGTATGGCACGAGACGAAGCACCCGTTTCGCCTCCGGTCGTGTTGACGATCGCCGGCAGCGACTCCGGTGGCGGGGCTGGCATCCAGGCCGACCTCAAGGCGATCGAGGCCGGCGGCGCGTTCGGTACCAGCGCGATCACCAGTGTCACCGCCCAGAACACCACCGGGGTGCAGCGCTCGCATCTCCTCCCGATCGAGGACATCGAGGCCCAGATCGACGCCGTCCTCGAAGACTTCGAGGTGGCCGCCGTCAAGACGGGCATGCTCGCGGCAGAGCCCGTGATCGAGACCGTCCGCGGGTACGCCGATCGGCTCCCGAACCTCGTGGTCGACCCCGTGATGGTCGCCGCGTCGGGTGATCGACTGCTCGAACCCGAGGCCGAGGACGCCTACGAGGCCCTGATCGCGGAGGCAGCGCTGATCACGCCGAACGCCGACGAGGCCGCCGTCCTGACCGGGATCGAACCGGATGACGAAGGCGAGGCCCGCGAAGTCGGTCAGCGACTCGTCGAGATGGGTGCTGACGCCGCGCTGGTCAAAGGCGGGCACGTCCCGACGCCCGAAGTGACCGACGTGCTGGTTACTGACGAGAGCGTCCAGATGATCCGTCACTCCCGGGTCGACACCGAGGCGACCCACGGATCGGGGTGTACGCTCTCCAGCGCCATCGCGACGCGGCTGGCCCACGGCGACGACCTCCCGGCTGCGGTCGAATCGGGCATCGATCTGCTCTCCCGGGCGATCCGGTACAACCTGGATGTCGGCGGGGGGCCAGGCGCGGTCCATCACATGGTCGAGACGCGCGACCGGGCCGCCCGCGAGGGGACTGCCGAAGCCGTCGAGGGCGTCGTCCGAGCGCTGGTCGAAAGAGAGGTCACGGAACTGGTCGACGAGGCCGGACTGGCCGTCGTAGGCGCGACGCCCTACGCCGAGGAGGAACACGACGTCGCCGCCGTGGAGGGTCGGATTGCCAAGACGCTCTCGGGACTGCGACCCAACCGCGGCGTCCGTTTCGGCGCATCCAGCCGCACCGCCGAGATGCTACTGGACGCCCGCGAGGAGCGACCAGACCTGTCCTTCGCCTGTCGGTGCCGGTACGGATCACGTGTCGCGGCCGCCCTGGAGGCACTGGACTGGCCGACGCTCGTGATCGGTGGCGACGCGAGCACCGAGCGCGTCGACGGGGTCTTCGAGACGGAGACGGTCGCGGTCGTCGACCATCGGACGAACTCGACGGTCGTCTTCGCCGAACGGCCGGCGAGGCTCCGGGAACGCGTCGTCACGCTGGCGGCGACCGTCGGAGAAACCTGATCGGAATCGTCGAGAAGACCTGATCGGCTATCGATCTGGTTGGGCGCACAGCTGGTATCGACCCGAGCGATCATATATTCGCCTCCCCTAGTGGGTGTAGTGCCAACAGTCACATATCACTGTTCGAGTTGCTTCGAGCAGACGCTCACTCGGGGGCACGACGTCTCGCACTTCTCGGTCACCTGCCCTTCCTGCGGGGAGTTTGCCCGATTCATCCACGGAGATGTCCTCGCGAAGGTCGAAGAGCTGGAGGAGACGCCTCCGGAGGACTTCGACTGGGGCCGGCTCAGCCGAATGGAGAAGTTCGTCGTCGCGGAAGGGATCGTCCGGCAGGGCCGCACACTCGACGACTACGATGTCGAGGTCTTCGAGGACGATGAGTCGTCGACTGAAGCAGGGGATCAGTAACCGACCCCCTCAATCTCGTTGCCTGTTGCCCACCGTGTCGGCTTCCTCTCCGGCCTACTCGCGTCGTGCTTCCGACTCAGCATCGGAAGCCCACGCTCCTTGAGGCCGGAGGCTCCGCCTCGAAAGATGCTGAAAGCGATTGTAATCGGCAGTCCCGGGAGCCACATGAGGATCGATACGAGCGTGCTGCGCGACGGGGTTACCAGTCGACGCTGAGTTTCCCATCGCCGTGGGGATCGGGAGCGATCTCCTCGTCCGTCCGGCGGTCGACCACGTGGATCACGCCGCGGCCGTTCTTGGCCGGGCAGCTCTCCGCGGCGTCGACGTGGTGGTCGAGGTCGTCCTCGCCGACGTAGTACGTACTTGGTCGGGCCAGGCCGGTGTCGAGGTCGAGATCCCAGTGAGGCGAGACGGAGGCGCACTTGCCCGCCCCGATACACAGGTTGGCTTCGAAGACGATCTTGTACGGCTTGTCGTCTATCGGTGGCGCGTCCGTCCCGCCGATCTCGCTCGGCTGGATCTGATCGCTGTCCGACGTTTCGGAACCGTCGTGCTGGATCGAATCGTCGGTCATCTCAGAACCCCCGCAGTTCTTCGAGGACGGCTGCGGCCGACCCGTCGTCGATAGCTCCGCGAGCGGCGGCGAGACCGCTGTCGAGAGAGTCGACGTCGCCGCCGGCGTAGATCCGGACTGCGGCGTTCAGCGCGACGGCGTCGACCCAGTGGTCCGTCCGGCCGCCCCCGAGAATCTCCCGGGTGAGTCGGGCGCTGTCCCCGGCAACGTCTTCGACTTCGAGGTCCTCGCTCTCGAAGTCCATGCCGTGTTCGGCGGTCTCGATCTCGTCGTCGGAGAGCCCCTCCTGGGGGGTCCACTCGGCGAATTTCGTATAGCCCGGCCGGATGTCATCGTAGCCTTCCAGCCCCTGGAACATGATGACGCGCTCCGGATCGTGTTCCTGGCTGCGCTCCAGTGTCTCGATCACCTTCTTGGCGAACGCGAGGTGATAGAACGAGCCCAGATGAACGCTCGCGTCGGCGGGGTTGGCCAGCGTCTCGACGGTATTGACGAACGTGCGGACGCCCATTCGGTCCCGGCGGTCGAACAGCGCGTCGACGGCGGGGTTGAACGCCGGCTGATAGTAGAAGCCGAAGCCAGTCTCGTCGACCATGTCGGCCGACTCGTCGGGCCGGAGTTCGGTCCGCACGCCGAGTTCGTCGAGAACGTGCTTGTAGGCGTCGTCCTTCTGTGTCGGGATGCGGTCGCCGGAGTGGACGACCACGGGCGTACCCGCGGCGGCCGCGACGACGCCCGCTGCGACCCCGAGGATGGCCGTCCGGTTCTTGCCGTCGTAGTTCGCGCCACAATCGACAGGATCGACGTCGGGCACGGTACTCTCGACACGCTCGGCCATCACGTCGGTGAACGCGGCGAGTTCCGTCGGGGTGTTGTGCTTCCAGCGGTTGGCGAGCCAGAACGCGCCGAGCGTCGTCGGATCCGGGTTCCCCTCGAAGATCCGTGTCATCGCTTCAGCCGCCTGCTCGCGGGTCATGTCCTCGGCGGACTTGGTGCCGGAGCCGACCACCTCGGTCATGAGGCGCTTGAGCGGCCACTCGCCGTCGGTGTCACTCATCGCCGGTTCACCCCCACAATCCCTTCGCCGCTCCCGACGGAGGGGGTCTCGGCGACCGCGTCGGCCTCGCCGAGACAGTGCGTGACCGTCTCGCGGACATCGACGACATCGCCGACCACGGTCACTGCGGGCGGTTCGATCCCCGCCTCGTCGGCTCGGTCCACGATCGTGTTGATCGTCCCTGTGACGACCCGTTCGTCTTCCAGGGTCGCGCGCTCGACCATCGCCACGGGCGTGTCGGGTTCGACTGCGCCGGCCCGGAGTGCGGACACGTTGTCAGGCAGGCGGCCGACACCCATCAGGATCACTAGCGTCCCGCCAGTGGCGACGATCCCGGAGAGGGCGTCCCAGTCGAGGGCACTGTCTTCCTTGCTCGGGTCCTCGTGGCCCGTGACGACGGCGAACGCCGAGGCGTGATCCCGGTGGGTCGCCGGGATGCCGGCCACGCCGGGCCCCGCGATAGCGCTCGTGACACCGGGTACGACCTCGAAAGAGATACCGTGTCGTGCGAGGTGTTCGGCCTCCTCGCCGCCGCGGGCGAAGACCGTCGGATCGCCGCCCTTCAACCGGACCACGTCCCGTCCCGCGGACGCCTCGCAGACGAGCCGCTCGTTGATCGCCGCCTGCGGCGTCCGCTCGCCGTTGGCACGCTTGCCGACGTTCTCGACGCGCACTCGGTCGGTTATCGATTCGACTACGCCGTCGCCCACGAGGGAATCGTGGAGGACGACGTCGGCCTCATCGAGCAGGCGGCGGGCTTTCACCGTCAGGAGTTCGGGGTCGCCCGGGCCAGCACCGACGAGATAGACTGTTCCGTTCGTTGTCATAGCCATCAGTATGGGGTAGAGGAGGTGCCGCGTGCCCGCCGGTACCGGACCCGGTAGCGGTTGGACGGGTGGGTCAGATCGCCCGGCGGCACGTCGGCGTCGGGGTGGTTGGACAGCTGTTCGGCTGCGTGGTCTGCCTCCAGTATCTCCCGGGCCGCGGCGATGAGGAACGAACACGGTTCGGGACAGGAGAGTTCGGTCCCGTCGTCGCCTGCCAGGTCGCTGTTCTCACTGCCGTCGGCCGAAGAGTTCTCGTCCGCGTGCTCGCCCCACTCGCGGCGTTTGGCACAGTTGCCACACACCGCGGTCGCGAGGTCACGGAGTTCCTCGCGGGAGAGATCAGAGACGCCGGCGTAGATCCCGGTCTGCCGTGCAGCCACCTCACGGAAGGGCACAGGCTCCGGGTCGTCGGCCCAGGTCTCGATCCCGGCTGGGTACACCGACGCGAGAGCTTCCAGGAGACCATTCGCGTCCAGGTCCGGGAGCACCCACCCCGTCGGAAGCGACTGCTCGCCGGCAAACGGTCGAAAACGGCCGTCGTCGTCGCTGCGGACGAACCGCTGAAACGTTCCGGTATCGCGTTCGATTAGCGTCTCGCGGTCGGTACCGCGGTCGGCACGGTGGCGAAGTTCGTAGGTGTCGCCGTCACCGGTCACGAGGAGGTCCCCCCATTCCTGGCTCCGGCGGTCGCCCTCGGCGAGAGCCCGATCGAGCCACGACAGGAAGGCCTCGGCTGCGTCGGGCCGGACCGGCGTCCCCCGGTCGGCGTCGCGGTCCAGGTCGGCACCGGCGTCGGCCGCCCGTTCCAGGATCACGTCTGGCACGAGCGGGTCGGTACCGACCGACGAGGCGTACCAGATCCGGCGGCCCTCGACTTCGCCGGGGACGGGATACCCGGACCGCGGGTCGTCAGTGATACCCAGCAGTTCTGGGATCTCGTCGCGGGTGTGAAATCCGTCGGCGATGAACAGCGGGACGACGGCGATGTCGTCGGCCTCGAAGCGGTCGAGGACGTCCGCGACGTACGGGGCCTCGTCCATGAACACCGCACCGACCTCCGCGAAGTCGGTCCGCTCTTCGAGCGCGGCAACGTGTTCGTAGACGGCGTCGGCACTCTTTGGATTACGCTCGGTCCCGTGACCGACGACAGCGAGCGCGGCCGTCTCTTCGGTCACGTCGTCGAGACGACGGCGGGCGCGCGCCGCGACCACGTCGGTCATCGCTGAATGCGTGCCGACGGGCTCGGTGTAGATCAGCTCGGTTTCGGTGGGTTCGTTCGCCACGTCGGCGACTCCGAGTCCGAATTCCCGCGGGAGGACCTGATCGACGAAGTACCCTTGGCTCACGAATAGCGGGACGACGTAGACTGTCTCGGCGTCGATCGTCCGCACGACCGACCGGAAGCTGGGGGACTCCTTCCAGAACGCCGTCCGGACCTGGTCGAAGCATCCGCGTTCACGGATGGCGTCGGCGTGCTCGAGCGTCGGAGTCGCGGAGTCCGGGTTACGATGGGAGCCGTGTGCCGCGACGACGAGCGCCTGTTCGGTCATGTCTCCTCCCCGGCTTGATCGGCCGCCTCGTCAGGCCCATCGCTCGCCGCGTCGACGCGATCCGCCGCCACGCGGAGTTCGGTCGCGAGGGTCCGGGCCTCGGCGGCCGAGAGCGTCACGCGGTCGGCGTGTGGCGGCACCGATTCGAGCGCGACGTTGTCGAGTTCGAGTTCGAGCCTGACTTCCTCCGGGTCGTTCCGGGCCGTCCGGACGTTGAGCGTGGCGAACGCTTCCTCCACGAAGCCGTGGCCCTCGACACTTCCCTCGAGGAGATCGAACGTCGTGAAGGCGTTGACCTTCAGTATGCGGTCTGCCATCTCAGTCGTCCGTCGAGAGTGGCTCGCCGTTCGCGTTCGTCGGTGCCGGCGAGGCGTTCATCCCGTCGTTCTCGGCGTACGGGTACCACGTCATTTTCGTGTTCCCGAGGTACGGGTCATCGTAACTCGTCTCTTCGGGATCGGCGAGGGAAGCGAGTTCGTCCTCGTCGCGATCGGCGACGAACGACCGGAAGGACTCGCTCCCCTCGCGTTCGGCTTCGTATATCTCCAGCAGATTGGCGATATACCCAGGCACCTCGTCGGCGGGCACGCGCATCTCGATCCAGTCGGCGAACTGCGGGTTCTCGCCGAGACCGCCGCCCAGCCCGATGTCGAAGGCTTCGACTGCGTCGCCGTCCTTGCGGGTTTTCATCCCTCGAAGGCTGATATCTGCGATCTGTGGCTGGGCACAGGAGGCGGTACACCCCGAGAGGTGGATGTGGAAGTCATCGACCCCGTTGGGGACGGGGACGTTGTCGCGGAGCCAGCGCGCGTACCGGACCATCCGGTTTTTCGTCTCGACGATCGACAGCGAGCAGTATTCGGTGCCCGTACACGCGATCGACCCCCGCATAAACGGGTGAGGGTCGGGAGCGTACTCCGAGAGCAGGGGATCTTCGAGGAAGTCAGCGAGATCGTCCTCGGCGATGTCCCCGACGATGACGTTCTGGCGCTGAGTCAGACCGATCATCTCGGACCCGTAATCCTCGGCCAGATCGGCGAGTTCGATCACGTCCTCGGCGGCCATCCGGCCGACGAGCACGGAGAGGCCGACGAAGTGCTGGCCGTCGGCCTGATCGTAGACGCCGACGTAATCGCCCGGCGCGTCCGCGCGGCCGGCGTTGTAGTCGTAACTCTCCCGAAGATTTTGGCCCGCACGCGGCAACTCGTAGTCGACGTACTCCTCCTGGAGAACCGACCGGACCTTCTCGGGCCCCCACTCGTCGACGAGGAATTTCATCCGGGCGTTGAACCGGTCCTCGCGGTCGCCGTAGTCCCGGAAGAGCCCGGAGAGGCCGGCGGCGACCTCGGCGACGTCGTCGGGGCGGCAGAACACGTCGATGTCGCGGGCGAACCGCGGCTCCTTGCGAGCGAGCCCGCCGCCGACGCGGACGTTGAACCCCTCGACGGATTCGCCACCGTCAGACTCCGTCTGACGAGCCTCCGAGTCCGACTCGGAGACGTCGAGATCCTTGACGGCGGGCTCGAACGCCAGGTCGTTGATGTCGCCTTGGCCGGCACCGCGACGGTCTCCGGTGACTGCGACCTTCCACTTGCGGGGCAAGTTCGTGTAGAGATCGTTCCCCTTGAACCGGTCGTGGAGTTCCTGGACGATGGGCCAGACGTCGACGTGTTCGTCGGCGTCGCGGCCGGCGACCGGCGAGCCGACGATGTTACGCCAGGAGTCACCACACGCCTGGATCGTGGAGAGATCCACAGCTTCGAGTTCCTCGAAGACGTCGGGGACGTCCTCTATCTTGATCCAGTGGAGCTGGATCGACTGTCGGGTCGTGAAGTCGGCGTAAGCGTCACCGAACTCGGGATTGTCCACGGGGCCGGTGGCGTACTCGCGAGCAACCTCACCAACAGTCCGGAGCTGTTCGGGCGTCATCCGGCCCATCGGCGTCCCGATACGCAGCATGAAGTAACTTTCCTGGCCCTTCCGCTGGTGATACAACCCCCACCATTTGAAGCGCTCGAACCACGCGTCGCGTTCGTCTTCCGGGATGGATTGGAACCCCTCCGATGCGAAACGGTCGAGGTGGTCGCGTATCTCCATCCCATAGGTTTCGTCCTTCCAGCGTTCGACCTTGGTCGGCATGTGCGCCGAGACGTGACCCGGACGTATAACCGCGGCCGCCCCGTCAACCTTGCCCGTCTCTCCGGCACCGAGACAATAATTGCCTCTATGTCCGAGCTGTCTCGCCGAACGCCTGATCCAGGCGGTGCACGGTCCCCGGAACTACCTGACGGAAGTCGCCCGTCTCGGGATCGACGCGACCGAGCGTCAGCCAGCCGGTCACGCCGTTCGTCCCACACTGGATACACTGTCCGGCGATGCGGGCCTCGACGTTCGCGCCGTCGACCCCCACCTCGACGAATCCTTCGGCGAGGAAATCGACGAGGCGACACGAGCAGAACTCGTCGGTAGCGAGCCGCCAGAGATCGCTGACGTTCACCTCGCGAGTATCGTTAATACTTACCCAGGCACCGTCGTCGAGCTGGTGAACGGCCGTCGGCATAGATCTTATTCGGGTCCCGCCAGGAGTAAGCCCATCGACACCCGTGACGATTGCCGTCCGTCATAGATGTCGTGGGCGGGCGGAACGAACGAAATCGTCGTCCACAGCCACTCCAAGACGCGGATAACGTTCTCAAAGATGCAGCAAATATTGTCTCCTCTGGGGAGAACTGGTAGCGATTACGCCTGAACGCAGCCTTATGAGAACGTGACGATTACGGTGATTCGATGACCGAGAGCAGACAGACTGGGACGGATTCAGCCGAAGACGACGCTGAACGAGACGAGGAAACGGACCGAACACACCTCTCCGATGTCGAGGTCGGCGCGGGCTGCACGGAGATCTGGGAACATCTGAGCGAACACCGATCCGATGCCAGTGACGACTGAGTCTGCCGTCCAGTTCAGCCCTGATGCCGCCTCCCGGACCGGAGTCCATGCGTCCGAAGTTCACGTTTCACTGGCCAGTCCCCGATGATTCCGCTCCTCCACGAATTCAGTGGCTCCCGGGTCCTCGTGTTCGGTGGGGGGACGGTCGGGGCTCGGAAAGCCCGTCGTTTCGATCGTGAGGCCGAGGTGATCGTCGTCGCGCCGGCGTTCGCGGACGCGGACTTCGGTGACGCGTCGCTGGAACGTGACGGCCCTGATCCGGCCGAAATCCCGGAGTGGATCGACCGAACCGACCCGGCGCTCGTCATAGCGGCGACGGACGACTCGGACGTGAACGCGGCCGCCGAGGACGCCGCCCGAGAGCGCGGACTCCTGATCAACCGAGCGGATCACTCCGGTGAGCGAGCGCCCGGAAGCGTGGTCACACCGGCGACCGTTCGGGCGGATCCGGTCGTCGTGGGAGTCTCGACGCAAGGCCGGGCGCCGACAGTGAGTGCGGTGCTGCGAGACGAGATCGAAGACCGATTTGAGGGTGCCGGCGAACTGGCGACGTTCGTCGGGGATCTCCGCGACCGGCTCGACGAACGTGATGTCGAAGGCCGTAATCGGCGAGACGTGCTCAGAGCGGTCGCGGAGTCAGACCGCGTTCGGGAACTGCTCGCCGATGGGGATACCGACCGGGCGGACGATCTCGCCGAGGGGCTGCTCGCGGACGTACGAGAGCGAGATCTGCCGACGAAGGACGCGAGTAAGTAATTCGGATAGCGGGACGAACACTCCGTTCTCGTGTCACCACGTTTCGGTAACCCGCAGTGTTTTAACCGATACCGCTCTCACCCGAGAGTATGACCGAGGCGACCGGAATCGTCGGGGAATTCCTCGCACTCAAAGCGGAGACCGACGCAGACGTCCTGACGATGCAAGTGGGGGACTTCTACGAGTTCTTCGGCGACGACGCCGAACTGGTCGCCGAGGAACTCGACCTCAAGGTGAGCCAGAAGTCCTCTCACGGCTCTTCGTATCCCATGGCCGGGGTTCCGGTCGACGAGTTGACGCCGTATCTCAAAGCCTTAGTCGAGCGCGGCTACCGCGTTGCGGTCGCCGACCAACACGAGACCGACGACGGCCACGCACGCGAAATCACTCGCGTCGTCTCGCCCGGCACACTGCTCGAAGTGACCGACGACGACGCACGCTACCTGCTGACGGTCGTCCGCGACGGGGACTACGGCCTGGCTTTCGCTGACGTCACCACGGGGCGGTTCCACGTTACGACCGCCGCCGACGCGGACGCGTTGCTGACAACCCTCTACCGGTTCGATCCGGTCGAGATCCTGCCCGGGCCGGACGTGCGAAACGACGACGACCTGTTGGCGCGCCTGCGCGAGCGGACCGACGCTGCCCTGACGCTGCACACCGCCGAAGCTTTTGCCCCCGGGCGGGCGCGCCATCGCGTACGCGAACAGTTCGGTGCGGGGGCGCTCGACAGCGTCGGCGTCGAGTCCGCGGCAGCCGTCCGGGCAGCCGGAGCGGTCCTGAGTTACGTCGAGGAGACGGGCCAGGGCGTGCTGGCCTCGATGACGCGCCTGCAGGCCCACGGCGACGGCGATCACGTCGAACTCGACGCGACCACTCAGCGCAACCTCGAACTCACCGAGACGATGCAGGGCGACACCGCGGGGTCGCTGTTCGAGACGATTGATCATACCGTCACGAGCGCGGGCGGCCGTCTGCTGAAGAACTGGCTCCAGCGACCCCGACGTGATCGGGGCGAACTGGAACGCCGTCAGTCGGCCGTCGCTGCTCTGGCGGAGGCCGCGATGGCCCGGGACCGCCTGCAGGAGGTACTCGGGGATGCCTACGATCTTGAACGGCTGGCGAGCAAGGCCGCGTCCGGCAGCGCCGACGCCCGCGATCTGGTCGCCGCTCGGGAGACGCTCGGCCTCCTGCCGGCCGTTCGCGAGGTCGTCGCCGACACCGAACGCCTCGCGAGTTCGCCGCTCACGACGGTGCTGGAACGTGTGGACCCCGACCGAGCCGGGGACCTCCGGACGACCCTCGACGACGCACTAGTCGACGATCCCCCGGGGACGATCACGCAGGGCGACCTCCTCCGGGAGGGCTACGACGAGGAACTGGACGCGCTGATCGAGCGCCACGAGGCGATCCGCGAGTGGCTCGACACCCTCCCCGAGCGCGAGAAGCGCCAGCACGGTATCACGCATCTCTCCGTGGATCGGAACAAGACCGACGGCTACTACATCCAGGTCGGCAAGAGCGAGGCCGACCAGGTACCGGAGCACTACGAGAACATCAAGACGCTCAAAAATTCCGAGCGGTTCACCATCCCGGAACTCGACGAGAAAGAACGGGAGATCCTCCGGGTCGAAGAGCAACGACACGACCTCGAACGCGAACTGTTCGAGGACGTCCGCGAGGAAGTCGCGACCCACGCCGAACTTCTGCAGGACGTCGGCCGCGCCCTGGCTGAGGTCGACGCCCTGGCGAGTCTGGCGACTCACGCCGTCCGAGCCGACTGGACCGAACCGGAACTCCGCGAGGACGGCACGCTCGACGTCGAGGGCGGCCGTCATCCGGTCGTCGAGCAGACCACCGAGTTCGTCCCCAACGACCTCCGGATGGGCAAATCGGCTTCGTCGCCGGATCAGCCGCGTGCCGGCGGGCAAGCGGCCGACGACCGGCAGTTTCTGATCGTCACCGGTCCGAACATGAGTGGCAAGTCAACATACATGCGCCAGGCAGCCCTGATAACCCTTCTTGCCCAGGTGGGTAGTTTTGTTCCGGCCCGATCGGCACGGGTCGGCCTCGTCGACGGCATTTATACCAGAGTGGGCGCTCTGGACGAACTCGCGCAGGGTCGTTCGACGTTTATGGTCGAGATGCAGGAACTCTCTAACATCCTCCATTCGGCCAGTGAGGACTCGCTCGTCATTCTGGACGAGGTCGGACGGGGGACCGCTACCTTCGACGGCATCTCTATCGCCTGGGCCGCCACGGAGTACCTCGTTAACGAGATCGGGGCCAAGACGCTGTTCGCAACCCACTATCACGAACTGACAGAACTCGGCGAGGAACTCGATCCCGTCCAGAACGTCCACGTAGCGGTCGACGGGGAACCGGAATCGTCGTCCGGTGGAGGGGCGGGGCGCTCTGGCGGCGAGGTGACCTTCCTGCGTACAGTCCGGGAGGGGCCGGCTGACCGATCCTATGGCGTCCACGTCGCGGATCTGGCCGGCGTCCCCGAACCGGTCGTCGAGCGCTCGCGGGACGTGCTCGACCGACTCCGCAACGACGAGTCGATCGACGTTCGCGGCGGTGACGGCGGGACGACACAGGCCGTCTTCGACCTCACCTCGGGGCAGTTCACGGACGAAGCGGCGCCCAGCACCGACGGCGGCGAGACCGACGCCCTGGCCGAGCAGTACGGCGAGCATGTCGAGGACGTGCTGGACGCGCTCGCCGATCTGGACGTCGACGAGACGCCACCCGTCGAGTTGATGGCCAAGGTTCAGCAGTGGCAAGAGGAGCTACAGCAGTAGCTCGAAGGTAGTTCTTCGAGAAGGCTCACTATCAGCCCTTGAGACGAGAAGCACTTAAAGATCTGATAGTGATTACTGTAACGATTTACCGGTGCGACCGCACGGCGTCGTGCGGCCGACCCGGAACAGACTTACAGTAATCACTATGAGTCGCTACTCGGCGATACCCCAGACGTCGTCGTCCCAGCTGCGGCCCCGGACGTCGTAGACCGGTTCGTCCCGATCCAGTTCGTCGATCCGGTGGCGGTCCTCGGCGTCGAGGTCCCAGCCGAACAGATCGATGTTCTGCTGGATGTGCTCGGCCGAGGTGGACCTCGGCAGGACGACGGCGTCCTTCTCAATCGCCCACCGGAGGACGACTTGCGCGGGCATACGACCGTGTTTCTCCGCAATCTCTTCGATCGTCGGGTCGTCCAGCACCTCCGTCCTGGCGAGTGGCGCGGCGGCCTCGACGGTCACGTCGTTGTCCTGGCAGTACTCGCGGAGCTTCGGCCGCTGTAGATAGGGGTGAAACTCGATCTGGTTGACCGCGATCGGCACGTCCGAGATATGCATCGCGGCCGACAGCTGATATCGACTGAAGTTCGAGACGCCGACGTTGCGGACGAGTCCGCGGTCGTACAGCGTCTCCATCGCATTCATCGTCTCCCGCAGCGAGATCGCGGGGTTGGGCCAGTGGATCAGATACAGGTCCAGATAGTCGGTTCCGAGCCGTTCCAGTGAGGATTCGCAGGCGTCGATCACCGACTCGTAGCCGAGGTTCTTCGCCAGCACCTTCGAAGTCAGGAAGAGATCGTCGCGGTCATGCTTGGCGAGTACCTCGCCGATCTCGCTTTCGTTCATGTATCCCTCTGCGGTGTCGATGTGTGTGTACCCGACGTCGAGCGCCGCCGAGACGGCCGTCTCGGCCGTCTCGCCGTCGAGTCGGTAGGTTCCTTTCCCGACGACCGGGATCTCGTCGCCGCTCGGAAGCGTGACTCTCGGTACGGACATCATTACCGCTTCGTTCGCATCGGATTAACGTCCTTCGCTCGACGGCCGCGACGCTCTCGAACTAGCTATCGCAGAATCCTCACTATCAGCCCCTGAGACGAGAAGCAGTTATAGTGACTACTGTACGTCTGTTCCGGATCGACCGCACGCTGTCGTGCGGTCGCACCGGCAAATCGTTACAGTAGTCACTATTAAACGAACTCAGTTTCGACGCAGATCGTCTGCAGTGAACGAGTCGGGGCCCTCGGAGTCGACCCAGTTGTCTTCTTCGAGTACTAGCGCGGCGATGACGCCGGCCACCTCGCGGGCCGACTGCTCTCGCTCGAAGGGGCCGACGCTGCCCAGCGAGGCGCTGATAGACTTGCTCACTTCGGTCGTCGGCCTGGCGCTGTCGCCGACGATCTCCTCGACCGTCTGGGTAACTCGCGCTGCCAGTTCCTTGCGTGCCGGCCCGGCTAGTTCCGCGCCGGCCGGCAACAGGTCGTAGGTGACCGCGTACTGTTCCTCGGTGTACTCGACGGCCAGGTAGGCACGCTCCTCACGTTCGGCCGCTCGATACCCCTCGTCTCTGGATGCCCGCCCCTCGTACAGCGGGACGTTGGCTGGCTCTCCGGACACGTTCCTCTGTAACCGGCCGTCTCCTATCAACGTTTCCGCCGACTATAGGCTCCTGGACTGTCTCCTACAGCCAGCGCTATCGCTCCGATATAGGCGTCCCGGAGAAGGCTCACTATCAGCCCTTGGGACGAGAAGAACTTAAAGGATCAGTCCAGATCGAACATTTCGGGGTTTTCCGCGGCGAACTCGACGCCTTCCCGGAAGCCCGCCCGGAACCACGCTCGGCGCTGGGCGTCGACGTTCTCGCCCTCCCCGACCGTCGCCGTCCCGGCTTCCTCGCCTATGATTGCCGGCGAGCCGTCCGAATCCGCGGGCGTGCTGTCGCCCGGACTCGCCGGTGCGCTGTCGCCAGCACCCGGCTCGATGTCCTCGATATCCGGTACCTCGACGTCATCGTCATCACTGTCGCCGTCTTCGATCCACTCTTCCAGGCTGCCGTGTTCGTCTTTGATCTCGGCGAAGGTCGCGTCGGCCTCTGCCGGCCCGAGGAACTGGTCGAGGACCTGCTTGTAGAACATCTTGACGTGCTGTCCTTCCTCGGCGAGTCGTTCGAGATCGACCGGCCACTCCTCGGCGATCCGCTCTGCGGCATCTGATTGTTGGTCGGTCTTGAAGCTCGTCTCGACGATATCGACGTCGTCTGGATAGTCCTCGAGGCTCATCCCGCCGGGATATCGGCCCCGACCACTATCATACTGCCGGCTGATCTATCGCTGACGACCGTCCCCATCCTCGGTCAGTCCCACGAGCGTCTCTCAGCGTACCTAACGATGTTTGGAGAACTTTATTTATCCCTGACTGGCTACCCGTAGCGCATGCCGCATCTTTCGAATGTATCTTACATTATAGGGTTTGGGCTGGCCTCTCTGGCCTCCTTCGCTACCCTGGCTCGAGCGCGCCGGATCGACGACCGCGAGATCCGTCTCGGGTTGACGGGGCTGCTCGCCGGAAGCGGTGCGTGGGCTGGCTCTCACACAGCGGTGCTGTTGCTGCCCGGGTACCAATTGAAGAACGCAGCCTACCTGATCGGGCTGGTCTTCGGATTTTCGACCGTCTGGGCGTGGCTGTACTTCACTTCGGCATACACGGGACGGACTTACCATCGAGACCCGACGTTCCGTCGGGCTGGCCTGTCGATCTATCTGCTGGTCGTGCTCGTCAAACTGACCAATCCGATCCATCACGCCTATTACGAGGCCCAGTTGGTCGACGACGGGTTCACACACTTGGTAATCCAGCAAGGGATCGTCCACTGGACCGTTACGGGCATGTCCTACGCGCTGGCTTCGATCGGCCTGTTCATGCTGTTCGAGCAGTTCTCGGAGTCCGACCACGACACCCGAATCGTCGCCGCGCTGGCGTCGCTGACGGCGGTCCCAGTCTTGCTCGACATCGCAGCGTACGCGCTGCCGCAGCTGGTCAATATCATCCACGCACCGTTCGGCGTCGCCGCCTTCGCCATCGGCGCGCTGTTTCTCTACCAGGAGCAGTTCCTTGCCCTACACATCTCGACCGACGTCGACGGTGCGATGGTCTTCATCGACGATGACGACCGGATTCGCGATTTCAACGATGCCGCCGCGATGGTCGTTCCTGGACTGGCCGACGCTCGGGGAGAACCCGTCGAGCAGGTCGAGCCACTGGCTGACGCCCTGGGTAACGACCGGACTGTCCTAGACGTCCGGATCGATGACGAGGTGCGACATTTCCTCACCACGGACAGCGAGTTCTCGATGGGAGGTGCCGCGTTCGGCCGGATGATCGTACTAACCGACGTCACTCGTATCGAGCGACAGCGCCGCGAACTCGAGCGGCACAACCAGCAGTTAGAGGAACTCGCTGTCGGCATCCGGCACGAACTCCGCAACACGCTCCAGATCGTCGCTGGGAACGTCGATGCCGCCGCCATGCAGGCCGAGAAAGGGAACACCGAAACCGTCCAGCGGGCGCTCTCGACGGCCGGCGAGACCGCTGATCGGATGCGTGAGATCATCGACGACCTCTCGATGTTCGCCGAGTACGGCCAGTCTGTCGAGGAAACAAAGCCGCTGCCTTTCCCGGGGTCCGTCGAGGCAGCCTGGGACCGCGCTGCCGTCGACGGACCGACGCTCCGGGTCGAGGGCGAGGGCGCGATCGAGGCCAACGAGGCCCGCTTCGAGAAGTTGCTCGACCGCGCGTTCGCGTTCGCCGACGCGATCGACGGTTCGACGCTGACGATCGAACTCGTCGATGGACGGCTCGTTTTCGAGACCGACGGTCAGCGGCCCGCGAACACCAGTGCCGAGACGTTCTTCGAGTTCGAGGAGTCCGTCCCGACAGCCGAGGCGGGGATGGCCCTCCCCAGTTTCCGGGCGTTGGCCCGCGCTCACGGCTGGAAACCGACGTTCGATCCTGACTCCGATGTGGGCGTCCGGATCGTCGTCGGGGGCGTGGTTACCCACCCACCGAATGCCGTGATGATCGAGAACTGACCGCGAGGCCGCACACTCAAGGTCGTTCCCCCACAACTGACGGCAACGAATGGCCCAGGAGATCCGGGAACTCGATCCGACGACCGTCGAGCGCATCGCGGCCGGTGAGGTCGTCGAGCGGCCGGCCTCGGTCGTCAAGGAGTTAGTCGAGAATAGCCTCGACGCCGACGCCTCCCGCGTCCGGATCGCGGTCGAGGCCGGCGGAAAGGAGTCGATCCGGGTCAGCGACGACGGGATCGGCATGGACGAGGACGCATTGCGCCGAGCCGTCGAGAAACACACGACCTCGAAGATCAGAGACATCGACGACCTGGAAGGCGGGTTGGCGACGCTTGGTTTTCGTGGGGAAGCGCTGCACGCTATCGGCGCTGTCTCCCGCCTGACGTTAACCTCTCGACCTCGTGGCGGTGCTCCCGGTGAGTCCACGGGTGCCCCTGGCACGGAACTCACAGTCGAGGGTGGTGATATCCAGGCGATTCGGCCGGCGGGCTGTCCCGAGGGAACGACTGTCGAGGTCGACGACCTGTTCTACAACGTCCCCGCTCGCCGGAAGTACCTCAGTCAGGATGCCACGGAGTTCTCACACGTCAACAGCGTCGTCACCGCTTACGCGCTGGCCAACCCCGACGTCGCCGTCGAACTGGAACACGACGGCCGGGAGACTTTCGCGACGACTGGACAGGACAATCTGCAGGAGACGGTCATGGATGTCTACGGCCGGGAAGTCGCTCAGGCGATGATCGAACTCGACGATGAAAGCGTTCCTGACGGCCCACTTCAGTCGGTTTCGGGGCTGATCAGCCACCCCGAGACCAACCGTGCAAGTCGTGAGTACCTCTCGACGTACGTCAACGGCCGGTACGTTACCGCTGACGCCGTCCGCGAGGCAGTACTCGACGCCTACGGGCCCCAGCTGGCTGGCGATCGATACCCCTTCGCGGTGCTGTTCGTCGAAATCGATCCGGCACAGGTGGACGTCAACGTACACCCCCGGAAGATGGACGTCCGTTTCGCTGACGCCGATGGTGTGAACGAGCAGATCGCCGCCGCAGTCGAGGACGCGCTCGTCCGGAAAGGGCTGCTCCGTTCGACTGCACCGCGGGGTCGGTCCGCGCCCGAGCAGGCGGCGATCGAACCCGGCAGAGACGAAGACAGTGGGGCGGGTGACGCCGCCCCGGAGACGGGGACGCCAGCCGGCGAGGCGGTCGACACTGATTCGGCGACCGGGTTCGACGACGAGTCCGCGGCCGATACCGGATCGGCGGTCGCGACGGACGAGGAGTCGGCTGCTGACGCCGGGGCGGATTCGACGAACTTGACAGCAGCTCCGGATTCGCGTGACACCGCGGGCGAACCGGACACCTCCAATCTCAACAAAGCGGATCGTCTGGATCCGACCTCTGTTTCGGGTGGACGACACCAGTCAGACACCCCTGTATCCGGTCCAGTCGACGAGGGCGGATCCGGGTCGGGCCGGTCAGCCGATGGGTCGTCGTCGGTGACCGCGACCGATCAGCGGCGGTTAGGGGAGGACGACCCCACCGTCCAGAAGTTCGATTCGTTACCGTCGATGCGCGTGCTCGGGCAGATCCACGATACGTACGTCGTCGCCGAGACTGACGACGGACTCGTCCTGATAGATCAGCACGCGGCCGACGAGCGGATCAACTACGAGCGCCTCCGCGAGCGCTTCCTCGGGGAGACGACGACACAGGTGCTGGCTGAACCGGTCGAGATCGAACTAACGGCCCGGGAGTCGGCCCTGTTCGAGCAGTTCACTGCGGCGCTGTCCCGGCTGGGGTTCCAGGCCGAGCGTGTCGACGATCGAACGGTCGAAGTACGGACGGTACCGGCGCTGGTCGCGGAGGGCGGCGGTCCCGAACTCGTGCGTGACGTCCTCTCGTCGTTCGTCGAGGGACAAGGCGGGGCCGAGACGGTCGAGGCCGTCGCCGACGAATTGCTGGCCGACCTGGCCTGTTATCCCTCCGTGACGGCGAACACGTCCCTGACCGACGGCTCGATCGTCTCGCTACTGGAGACGCTCGCCGAGTGTGAGAACCCCTACGCCTGTCCGCACGGCCGCCCGGTGTTGATCGAGATCGACACTGGGGAAATCGAGGATCGGTTCGAACGGGATTATCCGGGGCACGTCTGATACTGCCGGCGGTATCACTGGCGCGTTGCGCCACGCGGGACCCTCAACGAAGTCGCAGCCGATGGTTCGACCGGACATACAACTAAGCCCCTCGGTCTTGATTGGTGGGATATGGTCGATCTGGCCACCGTTGGGGACGCCTCGCTCCGGCTGTCGCCCGAGGGCAATGAACGTCTCGAAATCGCCACCGACGTCCGGATGCGGACGGCGGGCACCGAGAGTAACGTCGCCGTCGCCGCGGGCCGGCTGGGAGCCGACGTGGTCTGGCTCTCGAAGCTTCCCGACACCTCGCTGGGGCGGCGCGTCGTCTCCGAACTCCACGAGTACGGTATCGACACACAGGTCCACTGGAGTGAAACAGGCAGACAGGGATTGACGTTCTACGAGGCGGCCAGCCCCCCCCGTGAGACGGTTCGCATCGACGATCGCGGCGACGCGGCGGCCGCATCGATGAAACCCGGCGAAATAGATATGGACCTCGTCGAGTCAGCGGCGAGCGTCTTCGCCGCCGGGAGTACGATGGCCCTGTCCGAGACGGCTGCGGAGTCGGTCCAGGCTGTTCTCCGGGCCGGCGGGAGCGGTAGCGACTTCGCCGCTTTCGATCTGGATTACCGTCCGGAACTGTGGTCGCCGGAGGCGGCACGGGCGGCGGTTACCGACGTCATCGACGCGGTTGAGGTGCTGTTCGCGACCGAAGACGACGTCAGGACCGTCCTCGGACAGTCCGGGCAAGCCAGGGAACTCGCACCGACGCTGGCAGCCGAGTGGGACTTCCAGATGGTAGTGATCACGCGCAGTGAATACGGGGCGCTGGTCTATCACGACGGCGTCATCCACGACCGGAACGCGATCGAGACCGAAGCGGTCGACGCGACTGGCCAGCACGATGCCTTCGTCGGGGCGTTCCTCGCGAAACTGCTGGAGGGGGACGGGCCCGATGAGGCGCTGTCGTCTGCTGTCGCGACGGCCGCGCTTACGCGGACGATACCGGGGCCGTTGACGACGGTCGACCGTACCGAAGTCGAGAGACTCGTCGAATCGACCGACGGAAGCGGTCGTTGATCTCGCCGCCGATAGAGATTTATGATTCCTCACCGCAGTAGTAACCATGGATAGTGTCACCGTACGTGCGTGGCTGCTCGTCGCACTGATGGTCGGGAGCGCCGCTTTCGCCGGGGTCGGCGTCGGATCGGCGACCGCTCAGGAAGTCCCGATCGACGTCACCGTCGTCGACCAGAACGGCGACGGGATCGGAGGTGCGACGCTCAACGTGTCCTGGGAAGGGGACTCAAAGACCGTTACGACGGTCAGTAGCGGTCGTGCGCTGTTCGACGTGCCGGAGGACGAACGGATCACTATCGAGGTAGACGTCGACAATTACGTCCGGAACGAGCCGTACGTCATTGAGAACCCCTCCCCCGACGATAGCATCGAGATTCCGATGTACGAAGACGCCCTGGCGACCGTCACCGTCGAGAACGCCCAGGGTCCGATCGAAAACGCCGAGGTCCGTCTCGTCAAGGACGGCGTCGCCGTCATCGACGGGAAGACCGACTCCGAAGGGATCATCGAGTCCGATCTGATCGAAGTCGGCACCTACGAACTGGACGTGGTCAAGCGCGGGTACTACCGGAACACGACGACGATCAACATACGCGGTCACGTCCGCCCGACGGTGGCGCTCGAACGTGGGTCTGTGACCGCGACTGTCAACGTCGTCGATACGTACTACGACCCGCCACAGCCGGTCGAGAACGTCACCGTCGAGGTCGGCTCTATCTCGACTTCAAACACGCTCTCGAACGGTGAAACCACTTTTCAGGTCCCGGTCAACTCCCGGCCGACCGCAGTGCTGTCCAAGGACGACTACGATACGAAGGAAGTCCCGATGACTATCGCGGAACGGCCCCGGACGTTCAACCTGACGCTCTCACGTTCCCCCGCGCTGACTATCAGTCCAAGCGCCGATCGAGTCGTCGTCGGGGAGAACGTCTCCGTCACGGTCACCGACGAATACGGTGACGTCGTCCCGAACGCAACAGTTTCGGTCGACGGTGAAACGACCGGTACCACGGGATCACAGGGGACGCTCTCCGTTCCGATCGAGTCGGCCGGAGATCACACTATCTCGGTCGAGACGGACGCCGCTTCGCAGTCGGTTACCATAACCGGATTCGACCCTGGTAGTTCGAAGACGACGACGGCTCCCAGTATGACAACGACAACGTCTGCACTCACAACCACGACCGACGAGGGCACCTCTTCGGCGTTCGGCCCGGGCTTCGGCCCGCTCGTTGCCGTGGTTGCCCTGATCGCCGTCGCGCTGCTGGCTCGCCGCCGTCGATAAATCTATTCTCTCTTTCAGAGGTACGCTTCGAAATCCTCGCCGAACAGCAGGAAATACGCCGTGCCGGCGATCCCGATTATCGATGCGACAGCGAACGCTATCGTCGGGTTTCCAGCGAAGACGTCGATGCCGGTCAGCGGCACTCGACCAGTCCAGAGCAACGCACCGACGAGCCCGCTCGGAATGACGATCGCGTTGCGTAGCAGATAGTATGTCCCCGTGACCCGACCACCGGTGTCGGCTTCCGCCGGGCCGACGATCAGCGCCTTGTGTGAGGGCAACCCGGCGAAGCGCAGCCCCGAGAACGCGAAGAGGACGACCATCGCTAGCGGCGTCGGTGGCGCGGTGATTAACACGATCGGGAAGACTGCGTATACCGCGAACCCCAGTGCGACGATCGGTTTGAGGCCGACACGCTCGGCGAGTTTTGCGGCCGGCATCATCAGGAGTAGTGCGACGGCCATCTCGACGCCCAGCAGATAGCCGAAAAACGCCTGCGGCGAGAGATCGACCGCGAGCGTCCCCAGCGGCGTCGACAGCGACGTCTCCAGGCCGACCCCGAAAAAGCGCGTGACGACGATAATGAAGTAGCTATACACCATCCCGTTGGCGAACCGGACGAACGTATCGCCCACTAGCAACGGTCGGAGCGGCGACGGCATCTCCCTGAGGTCGCGTCTGATCTGCCCTATACCCTCGAAGGAATCACCTATCGTGTCGCCGCTGGCGTCGTAGAGGACGTGCTGGAGGGCCGTTCCGAGAAGGCCGACGGCTACGCCGACTGCGAGCACGTACTGGAAGCTGACAGTGAAATCCGGGTGGAGGCTGATCAGGAACCCGGCGAGCACCGGGCCGACGAGAAAAGCCGTCCGGCGGAACGTCTCCGTGGAGGCGAAGCCCGCAGCGAGTTTCGAGGGATCGGTCGCCTGCTTGACGACGGCGAAGGTCGCTCCCAGGCCGAAGGACTTCCAGGCCTGTGCGAGTAGGAGGCCGACGAAGATCCACACCCACGGTTCGATCGCCGCGCTGGCGACGGTGATCGTTCCGAGACCGGGCGCGAGCAGCCACAGCAGGAACCCGACCGTCGAGAGCGCGCCGAACAGCGTCAGCGCGTATCGGGAACCGATCCGGTCCGAGAGTGCCCCGCCGGGATAGGGATACAGCGCGGCGACGACGTTACCGAACGTGGCGAAGACGCCGACGAGTCCCTCGGTACCACCGAGTGCGATGATGTAATCGGGGAGAAAGCGGTTGGTCATCTGGAAGGCCAGACTGAACGCGAACATCGCCAGCGAGAGTACCAGTACGTCTCGTTCCAGCGCGAACAACTGCCGGAAGGTGTTAACCGTACTGGGACCGTCTGTCTCGGTTGCCATCGAACGTACGTACTCTCCTGGTGGGCCCGGCTTTGCTCTTTGGATCAGTCAGTGTCACAGGGATCCACGTCGCCGATCGGACGACCGGTCCGATCTTCCCGGGCGAAATATATAGATTTTATATAAATACTCATCAGGCAGACTCCACGCGTGAGTCGACTGTCCACTCCGGGTCGCTCCGGGCGACTAACTCCTCGTAGAAGCGCCGTAGCCCCGCCGATTCCGTCTCCGGCAGGACGTGCAACTCGACGGCTCCGTCCCGGACGACGACCCGGAAGACGTCTCCCGTTTCCTCGTCGTGGACCAGATACAGCGGCATCGGTAGGTCCAGCCAGTCCCCGTAGGTGTACGACTCACCGGCGACGACGGCTTCGACCATCGCCTGGAGGTCGTCATCCGTTCGATCCCGCGACGGCCGGAGCCGAAACGCCGTTTCACCCTCGTATTCGACTCCGCCGCTGTAGGGATACCGGCGTTTCGGTCGCGAGGGGATATCGAAGGACGGATCCGCCATCTCACCGGTCGCTACGACGCGGTAGAATTTAAAAGCGTGCCCGAGCCACCGTCGGGTCTGATAGTGACTGCTGAAACTACGTACCGGTACGACCGCCCGACTACTGGCGGTCGATACGGAATTGACTTACAGCAGTCACCATGTCAGCCTGCTCATACTGCCGGCTATAAGTTCGTGAAGATTTTCGGCACCCCCGGGGTGCCGAAATACTTGCGAAAAGTTATAGCCGGCAGTATCAGGCCTCTTCGGTTTCGGCGTTCCGATCCCGCACCTGGTCGACGAACTCGTCGACTGAGACGCGTTTCTCACCGACTGTCGCGCCGATGAGTGCGCCGACCCCAGCCGCGGTACTGGCCGCGTTTCGACTGATCAGGCCACCGAGCGCGGCCCCGACGGACGCGCCGATAGCCGCGTACTTCGCTCGACTGAACGCTCGCTTGA
>JAZKRQ010000013.1:0-30869 GCA_036628575.1 Halapricum sp. | reverse complement strand
GGGTAAATCCAGTTTCTCGCCGCCGCTTTCCGGAACGCGTGGGTCTGGCATGCCCCCTGGTTGTCCGCTCGGGCGCTTAAAAATCGCGATGTGTGACACTGCCTCGCACAACGACGCGTTCCTCGGCCGCAAATCGAGTGGAGTACGGGCACCTTCTCATAGTGATTGCTGTAAGTCTGTTCCGGATCGACCGTACGACTGCGTTCGTGCCGGTAAATCGTTACAGCAATCACTATCAAAGCGTCAGGTCATCGCTGCCAGGTGACCCGGTCGTCTCGTCGCCGGGGGAGCCCCGGAGCTGCACGTACGCGTCAGTCACGACGGCAACGGAAAACACTGTTGTGAGGCCTCCAAAGAGCGACTCGACGGCTATGCCAGCCGTGCCAGAGGGTGCAATGAGGGGTGCAACGAGAAGGGTCACGGCAAGGCTGATAAGCCACAGCGCGACGATCAGGCCAAGCAAGGACCATCGATGTCCCTTTGTCAGCTCCCAGGTGCCCGAAATGGCCTGTAACGGCCCCTTGTCGGCCACAGCGATCTCCTGGCGGAAGAAAACCGTCCCGACGAGGATCAGCAACCCTGGTACCACCAGCAGGACTAGTCCGATCCCGATCGCGATCATCAATAGAATACCGCCGAGGAAGCCGTACAGCGTCGCGGCGGGTAGCCGCCTTTTCACGAGGGTGACAGGAACCCCATCGAGTTCGGTATTGGCGAACGCCCGCACGCCGACGATCAGGACAGCTTCGCTCACGAGCGCAAGCACGAGAAGACCGAGTAGTGACACCAGAATCGGAACGTCAAATCCCGACGCCATCGCGTCGACATTTCGCTGAGCCTCGTCCAGAGTCTGCTGAATCTCGGGATCGCTCGTATCGGCATTCTCCCGGACGTATTCTAGCATGTCGGTAAGGATCTTGACAGCCAACGACTGCTGTAAGATCGAACTGACGATTCCGATGATCGCCATCGCACCGACGAGGAGCGCTCCGGTCTTCGAGAGGAGGCTGTCGAGACCGTTCGACAGGAGGTCTATGAGCCTCAGAGACTGCCTATCGAGTGCTATCGGATCGTCGAAGGAGTCACCGGACATAGGTCCTCCCACTTGCCCAGTCGTGGTTGCTCGTGTGACGTACCCCACCAGTGACCTGTTCGGCGTGATCATTGCCAGACGGCATCGGCCGGTTGTTGGATTACGCCCCGTATAAAATCCTGTCTCTCGATTGTGCCGTCGGTTCGTTGCTACCGATTATGGCCAGTCGTCGCGGGTTTCCTCACCGTTTTCCGCCGGATTCTCGGGTTCGCCGAGTTCCCATTCGGCAGCTTCTGCAGCGTCCTCGACGGGCAAATACTCCCAGCCGACAGATTCGGCCAGCTCACCGTCTTCCTCGCCCGTCCCGATGAAGACATAGCGTGGAGTGTCGAACTGGTTTTTGACGTTCTGAAGACTCTCCTCGCGGCCCCGGGGGCCGGAGAAGAAGTCCTGCCGGATGCGATGTTTCCGCGTGAAGTTGGTCACAACGTAGGTCGGCTTTTCGGAGACCACGCCGACGTACTCGCTCCACTGGCGCGCGTCGGTGAACACTGCGTCCGGGCGAGCCAGCTGTTTCAATGCTTCCAGATCGAATGCGAGCGTCATCTCGCCGCTGCCGCCGTCCATATCCGGGTATCGCGGTGGCGCGAGCAAAACGGTGTCGGTCACGAAGTCCGAAGCAACGACCCGGATAACCGTTCGAGGACCGCGCGCCCAGCTCCGACCTGGGCGGCCGCCGCAACGATCACCGCACCAACGATGTCGAACACCAGATCCAGCATGGTGTCCTCGACGCTGTAGACGACCAGGATCGGTTCGACTTCCGCAGCCTGGGCGAGTTCCCGGCATATCATCTCCATCGTCTCCCAGACGACTCCGACGGCGACAGTCACGAGGAACACAAACGCCCACAGGAAAGCAGGCGGGAGGTAGATGCCGTCAGCGTGCTCGTCGACGGTACGGATCACAGCGTATCCAACTGCGGCCACGAGAGTCCCCGAGAAGGCGTGCGTCAAGTGATCCCACCACCAGACCCGCTCGTAGACCCCGACCATTCCCAGCGAGTGCAGGAACGCAGCCGCCGTGATCCAGACCACAATCACGGGATCGAGGACGACATCGTAGTCGCGTTCGAGCACCGCTGGGAGCACGGTCACAGCCAGCGACAGCGTCGCGTTAACCATCACGCTGACATTGCCCAGAACAATACCGCTCCCGAGGATAGCAACCAGGGCCGCCTGCATGAGGCGGACCAGCCGATGAACACTTATCCCCAGTGATGGATACACGGTGGATGATTACGCGGCCGGAAACTAAATCGGTGAGGGGTGCCGATACGGTTTTACGACGTGACCTCGTACGGAGGTCACAATGATGGCGACGACGCACGGTCTCGTGGGGCTCGCCCTCGGATCCGTGATCGCGCTGGTGGCGCCCGAACACGCGACCACGGCGATGATCGCCGGCTTTGCCGGCGGGCTCGCTCCCGATCTGGACCTCTACCGTGGTCACCGCCGGACGCTACACTTCCCGGTTTACGGCCCGATCCTGGCCGCGGCAACCATTGGGACCGTCGTTCTCGTCCCGACACCGGCGACGGTAGCGGTCGCGGCGTTCGTCACAGCCGGAGCCGCCCACGCAGCGACTGACGTCCTCGGTGGTGGCCTGGAACTCCGCCCCTGGGAAAAAAGCTCGGAGCGTGCGGTCTACTCCCATTACCACGGCCGCTGGCTGCGTCCTCGGCGGTTGGTCCCCTACGACGGTTCTCCCCACGACCTCGGGCTTGCAGTCGGCCTCGCTGTCCCGGCAGTGCTGTGGACCGACGGACCGTTCCAGTTCGTAGTCGTTACCGGGCTGGCCGTCTCTGCCGGCTACGCGCTCTTACGAAAGCGGCTGGCGACGGTCGCGGTCATGCTCGTCGGGCTGTTACCCGACACTGTGCATCCGTACGTTCCGGATCGTTACCGGCCGGCCGGAAGCAATCGGTCGAGTACCGCCTCACGGTACCAGTAGACGAGCGCCGAGACGACGAACGCGGCTAGCAGGATCGCAGTCGCCTCGGCGTATAGCCGAGCAGCCAGGGACGCGCCGACGGCGTTTGCGAGGAGATATCCCGGGACACGTCCGATCGCGGAAATCAGGGTCATGCGCTTGATATCGAGGGCAGTCGTGCCGGCGACGAAACAGATAACGTCGTCGGGCAGGCCCGGAATCAGGAACAGCACGAACAGCGTCACATAGCCCCGCCGAGTCGAGAAATGGTCGAACCGATCGAGCGCAGTTGGATCGATCGCACGCTCGACGAACGGTCGGCCGTACCGCCTTGCCAGCCGGAAGGCCACGTAATACTGCCGGCTGTAACTTCGTGGAAATATTCGCCTCCCGGTGTGGCGAAATTCTTCACGTGATTACAGCCGGCAGTATAACTCCCGAGGGTTGCCCCGATGATGCTGTAGACAGTGCCCCAGACGAGTCCGAACAGCCAGCCACTCGCCAGCGCCAGGACTTGCCCGGGGATCGGCGCGATCACGACCTGTACAGCCTGCAACAGGACGAACGCGAGCGGTGCGGCCACTCCGAACTCCTCGATAAACGAACGGACTGATAGTGATTACTGTAAGTCTGTTCCGGGTCGACCGCACGGCGTCGTGCGGTCGCACCGGTAAATCGTTACAGTAATCACTATGAGACGGGATCAGCGAGCCAAGCGAACCGACCACCGAGCAGTACCGAGCCGGTACCGACGGCCAAAAATACGAACGCCAGCCCGATCAGTACGGTCCACCGACTTCGCGCGTCGGCGAAGATCCGAGCCTGACGGTCCATCAATCGTCAGTCGCGTGGGGAAGCCAAAAAAAGAGGCGGACTACTCGAGTGGCGACGGAGCCAGCGCGTCGAGGTCGACGTCTTTCTCCAGCAGCGCTTCCTTCTGGTCGGCGACGGGCCGTTCCTGCCGGATAATCTTCTTGAACGTGCTCTGCTGGGAGAGGTCGCCTATCAGGACGCCGCCGACGAGTTTGTCGTTCTTGAAAGTGAGCCGACGCCACTCGTTCTCGGAGTACTTTCGCTCGGCGTCTTCGTCGCCGATCGTCGGGTGACCGAAAGAGAGAAACGGGAAGTCGAAGTGCGTGATCGAATAGGAAGGGACGTAGCGGAACTCCCGGGTCGTGTCGTCGGTGGCCATGTTCTTGCCGGCGACGACGCCCTGTTCCTTGGCCGATCCCCAGGCGCCGTTCTGGGTCCGATCCTCGAGGATGACGTCGTAATACTTCGTGATGTCGCCGGCAGCGTAGACGCCCTCGACGTCGGTCCGCATGTACTGGTCGACGACGACTCCGTCGTCGAGCTCGACCGGCGTGTCTTCGAGGAACTCCGTGTTGTAGTTCAGACCGACAGCGATCCCGACGAAGTCGGTCTCGTGGACGACACCGTTGGTGTCGACGACGGCGCTGACGTGGCCCTCGTCGTCGACTTCAAAGTGATCGAGACCGCTTTCGAAAACAGGTTCGACGCCGATGTCCTCCAGGGCCTGGTGGATGATCTCCGCACCGTCAAGCGAGAGGGCGTAGCGCCACCATCGGTTTCCTCGCATGAGGTACTTCGCGTCGACGTTCTGGGCCCCGCAGATCGCCGCCAGATCGATCCCGAGCAGTCCCGCACCGATGACGATTCCCTTCTCGGCTTCGGCGGCGTGCTCGCGGATCTTCCGGGCGTCTTTGAACGTCCAGAAGTGGTGAATTCCCTCGGCGTCGGCGTTCTCGACGGGAAGCTGGATCGGCGTCCCACCGGTCGCGACGAGGAGTTTGTCGTAGCTGTACGTCTCGTTGTCGTGCGTGTATACTTCCTTGGCGTCGGTGTCGACGCCGGTAACGTGAGCGTTGAGTTCGAGGTCGATGTCCCGATCGTCGTACCAGCCGGGCTCATGGATCGACACCGGCGCTTCAGGGAGTTTACCCTTGGCGAATTCCTTTATCAGGATCCGGTTGTACAGCGCCTCCCCTTCCTCGGTGATAACGGTGATATCGGCGTCCGCGTCCGTTTCGCGAATGGTCTCGGCCGCCGAACTCCCCGCGATCCCGTCACCGAGGATCACGTGCGACGTGGTCATGGCAGTGGGTTCGAGTCGAGCATTAATGTGGATTGCTATCTACGAAACAGGTGCTCCGGAATCGACGTTCACTGAACGACGAACTCGGTGTTTTCCGATCTATCCTCATTTATCCAATTGTAAGAACGCTCTTTGTGTTCGCGCCAGTAATAGTCGATAACAGATGCGAAAGATGATCGAACGGTTGTTCAGGCTCGACCGGTTCAACCGCCGCCTCGCCACGTTCGGAATCGCCCTCGTGTTCGCCAGCGTCGCCCTATCAGGGTGGTTCGTCGCCACCGGCGAACTCGTGACGGGACTGTCGCTGCTACTGTACGTCGTCGCCGGTACGTTACTGGCTGCCATTGGCGTTTCCCCGGCCGCCAGTACCGGGCCCGGCCGAAGCGCCTAGATGCGACTGCTGTTAGAGACAAGATTCGACGCAGACAGGCGTAGTCAGAGCTGTTCCAGCATTCAGATCGGGTTCTGACCGCCGTGGTTGCCGTACTGGCGAATGTTCGCACCGTCACAGGCCCCCGTCCTAATAGTATCCTCAGCGTCCGCGATAGCCGTCGCCCGACGGGAAGACGTACCAGGACATTGCTGCCCCCAAGGCGGTACCGCCGCCGATTAATGCGAGGATCACGGGAAGCGTCGCGTCGGCCTGGACCGCAATCAGTCCCGACGAAACGCCGACCAGCAACGCGACACCGGCTTTCAGGCGACGCAACGAGGACTGACGCTCTTCGGTCGACATCGGACCGACCATCAGCGAGTCACCAACGTCGCGTTCATACTCTCGCGTAGCAGCCGTCGATGATAAGCGAGCGGAAACCGGTCAGAACACCCGCGTTACAGACGGGAGAAATTCTTCCCGACGGATTCATAGTGACTGCTGTAACTATGTACCGGTACGACCGCCCGACTGCGGGCGGTCGATGTGGCATTGACTTACAGCAGTCACTATCAGTGGAAGCCGCGGCGCACGTTCTCGTCGATGAGGTCCTCCAGTTCGGAGTCGAGCAGCCGTTCGGCTTCTTCGAAGGTGTCAGTGAGTTCAGCCATCGACTCGGGGCGGTCGTGGGTATCGAACTCCATCGGACCGTAGGCCGGGCTGTCCAGCGTCTCCATGACGTCTTCGAATAGTGCCTGAGGCGTCGTCGGGGCGTCGGCGTGTGCTTCCAGGACGGCCCGGAGGTCGCTGGCTTTCTCTTCGGCCTCGTCCGCGTCTTCGACCGGCTGCTGGACGCCGAACAATCCCGTTCCTTCCTCGGGGAACAGCGGTTCTATCTCGTCGTCGATCCGCCGTGCGACCTGCGCGCCGACCCCCTGAACCTCGTATGGATTCTTCGCATAGGTCTTCAACTGGTAGACCCCTGTCGAGGGGTGTGCGAGATAGAGATCCTCGCCGATACCAGAGCGGCGATCCCCACCGACAGCACGCCACTGGTCGGGATCGGAGTCGTTCTCGACAACGTCCTCGAGAATGTCCTGCCAGTCGCGAACGCGCATGCTCGATCGTTCGTCCCGGTTCAGAATGAAGATGTCGGTTCCAGGAAGACCTCACGGTGACGCCGTCAAGGACCGGGATCGAACCGGCGTCCTCTTGACCGTCCGGTGAGCAACCGAAGACATGTCGGACATGAGATGGCATCGCTGGGCAATCGTCGTCTTCGGCCCAGCGGCGTTGTTGATCGGTCTCGTGGCACTCGGCTACGTTGCTCTGTTCCTCGTCCCCAGCGGTCCCTGTGCGGGTCCTGGAGATCTCACCGCACCAGCCGGGGATTTCGCTGTCGCCTCGAACGGGTCGGCAGTGTTCGTAATTCACGTTGGTAACGGGACAGTCGGCGGAGAGACAACCGACCGAGTCGTCGTCTCGGTCCGAAACGCCGAGAGTCCGGACACTGCGAGCCGCCAGTGGATCGACGGCGACGGGACGATCGAGCGCGGTGACACACTGAGGATATCCCGCGACGAGATCGGTTTCGAGCTGTCCGACCGTGACCGCGTGACCGTCCAGTGGTACGGGGCCGATCCCGACCTGGCCGAATTCTGTCCGAACGGGCGCTCCTACAGCGCACTGATGGTCGTCCGGCTGGAAAACGCCTCGACGCCCATCGAGACGAGTTCGTGATCTCCAGGCAGTCTGCAGGACCACCGACAGCGTTTTTCCCGGCGCGCTCCTGGCCCGTTCCGTGAACGTTCGCGGCGTCGTCGTCGAAGTCGAAGACCCGAAAACCGTCAGCACGCAGTACGGCGAGCGCGAGCTCTGTGAAGTCACGATCCGGCCCGACCGCGGTCGCGGCGAGCCGACGACTGTGACACTGTGGGGCGACTGGACCGAGAACGCCGAACAGCTGGAACTGGGCATGGAACTGGCCGTCTACGACGCCGAAGAGCGGACCTACCAGGGCGAGACGCAGTACACCACGGGGAGCGACACGACGGTCGTCGTCGAACCGGATTTCATCGTAGACGTGACAGACATCCGCTCGTGGGTGCAATGTCCCCGGATGTACTACCTCAACAAGATCGACGGCCTGCCGCTGGTCTACCCGGTCGTCAAGGGGACGATCGTCCACGAGGTGTTCGGCGATCTGCTGCGCGGACGTGACCTCGATACCGCGGTGGAAGACCAGATCGAGGCCGCTGGGCTGGAACTGGGCCTGCTCGGCCGAGATCGAGAGAGCGTCCGCCAGGAGGTCCGCGATCACGCAAGTGCCATCGAGAGCTGGCTCGCGCAGGGCACCCTCACTGAACAGGACAGAGCGGCAACAGCCACTGACAGCTCGGAGCGGGACTTCAGCCCCGCAGAGAGCGAATGGCGCTCGGAGATGACGCTCGTCAGCGAGCGCTACGGGATCAAGGGCCGGGCCGACGCCGTCCGCCGGGGGATGCCGGTCGAACTCAAGACCGGGAAGAACACCCGCCGGGAGCCCCGTTTCCATGACAAGATCCAGGCCGCCGCCTATGCGCTGATCCTCGGGGAGCGTGCGGCGAGAGAGACCTCGGCCGCTGACGTGATGGGCGACGGCGGACCAGACCAGTCGGCGCTCGCGGCCGCGCCTGACACTGGAACGCTGCTCTATACCAAAAACGCCGCCGTCGAGCGGAACGAGGAGAGCGGCGACCTCTCGCCGGCCAAGGAGTTCTCGATCGGCTCCGGACTGCTGGAGTTCGTCCTCCGGCAGCGAAACGCCATCGCAGCGATGGAGTACGATAGCGACGTCCCCACGGGCTACGAAGCCGACGCGAAGTGCGAGTACTGTTTCGAGCAGGACTCCTGTATGGCTGTCTCAGGACGGCTCGATCAGGAGTCGAAAGCCGGACAGGTCGGCTCCCCCGTCCCCGAAGCTGAACGCGAGTACTTCGACCGGTTCTACCGGGCAATCGAAGAGGAACGCCAGGAAGTCCACCGCGAATACGCGAAACTCTGGGAACAGGACGCCGAAGAACGGGCCGATGACGACCGTGCACTGGTGGATCTCGAACCCACAGGACGGAAAGAGATCGACGGCAGCCGCTGGGAACTCCGCGCGGAGGGAACGGGCGCGACTTCGAAAATCCGCGAGGGGGACGTCGTCCTGGCCAGTGACGGCCACCCGATCCGGGGCAATGCCGAACTCGCGCGAGTCGAGCGACTCGCGGCGGGCGAAGTCGTCATCACCGCTGACGAGCCCGTCGAACTCCGGCGGCTGGACATCTATCCCTCGGAACTCTCGACCGACCGGCTGCTGACGGCGCTGCACGACGCCGTCCTCAAGCAGCCCCAGCCGAAGAAAGACGTCCTCTTCGGACGACGAGACCCCGAGTTCGCCGAGAGCGCGGCGCGAAGTGCCACGGGAGAGTCGATCGGAGACGCCGAGGATCCGCGAGACGTCGTGGGGACGTTCATCGACAACAACCCGGCCCAGGACGAGGCAGTACGGCGGGCGGTCGGAGCGGAGGACTTCGCGTTGGTACACGGCCCGCCCGGGACGGGCAAGACCTACACGCTGGCGACGATCGTCCGGGAACTCGTCGACCGAGGGGAGCGCGTCCTGCTATCGGCCTTTACTAATCGGGCCGTCGACAACGCGATAGAGGCGCTGGTGCAGCAAGGATTCGAAGATATCGTCCGGATCGGTACCGAGAGCGGCGTCAAGGAGGACATACAGCGATTCAGACTCGAACAGACCGGCGATCCGGACGAGCTGGCGAGCCAGCTCCGGGACGCCCCAGTCGTGGCGGCGACGACAGCGTCCTGCGGATCTCGGATCGTCCGTGAACAGGAGTTCGACGTCGCGGTCGTCGACGAAGCCGGTCAGCTAACCGAACCGGGGACGCTCGCAGCGACGAACCTCGCCGAGCGGTTCGTCCTGATCGGAGACCACCAGCAGTTGCCCCCAGTAGTGCGGGCGGAAAACGAGCTTCGGGAGTCGCTGTTCGAGCGACTGATCGAGAGTCATCCGGACGCGGGCGTGATGCTCGATCGGCAGTACCGAATGGCACAGCGTATCCAGGCGTTTCCCTCGCGTGCGTTCTACGACGGCCAGTTGCGTCCGGCCACCGGTGACGTCGCGGCCCAGCGGCTCGACGATCTCGACGGCGTGGATCTGTCGGCGCTCCCCAGACACCTCCAAGATCGCGTGACCTTCGTCGATCCCGACGGTGCTGCCCGCGGGAACACCAACCCGGCCGAGGCCGACGCAGTCGCCGAGATTGTCGAACAGTTCGCCGCCGCTGGCGTCCCACGCGAGGACATCGGCGTGATCGCACCATACCGTGCTCAGGTCGCCGAGATCGGCCAGCGCGTGCCCGACTCGGTCGCGGTCGACACCGTCGACCGGTTCCAGGGCTCCAGCAAAGAGGTGATCGTGGTCTCGTTCGTCGCGACCGGTGACCTCGATGGTCCGATCTTCGAAGACTATCGCCGGATCAACGTCGCGCTCACCCGCGCGAAGAAGTCGCTCGTTCTCGTCGGCGACGCCGCGGCACTCTCGACCGACGATACCTACGCCGAAATGGTCGTGTGGGCGAAATGACCAGGCAGAGGCGGGTCCGCAAGAGTATCGATACCACTGCAGGGTCGTTCCTCCTTTCCACTCGGACGTGATTTAGTTAAGACATGCTGTCACAGATATCGGCTGTCACAGCCTATACCAGTTGATGTGGTGTCGCGCCGTGTAACAGAGTCACGTCCGAGTGGATTTGTGGGGCAGTGACCGGACTCGTCCCGAACCCGAGTTACATGCGGATGGTCGACAGGACGCCTACGGACTACTTGTTCCTGGTGGCTACGGCCGTCTTCGAGTGAACGTTTCTCCAGATCGCCGTCACGGCGCTGACGGTCGGGCTCTTCGTCGTCGTCCTCAGTCTCAGAACGCGGTCGTGATCGCTCGTGGGAGCGTAACCCCCCCGGCTCACATCTTCGGTGCTGAGGGTCACTTCCAGCGGGTATCGTAACTGTCGATAGGTGCTCGCGGAATCGCCCCGCGAGCAGTCCACCGCACCACTGTTCGCTCTCATAGTGATTACCGTAACGATTTACCGACACGACCGCACGACGCTGTGCGATCGACCCGGAACAGACTTACAGTAATCACTATCAGTTCCCCTGGCCTATCCGAACCGTCACGACCGGCACGTCAGCCATTCGGACGACCTTCTCCGTGACGCTACCGAGGAGATATCGGTCCAACCCCGTTCGGCCGTGGGTCCCCATCACGATCATGTCGGCGTTCTCATCGGCGAAGTCCAGGATGACCTCGTGAGGCGTGCCGCTCTGCACGATGGTCTCCACGTCGACATTATCGAGCCGGTCGGCCACCTCCTCGACCACCGCTTCGGCGTGCTCTTTTTCGTGTTCGTGGATGTCGGCTCGAGTCTCTCGATCGCCGACCATACCCGCCGATTCCCCTTCAGGATGTCCGACCATTCCGGGACTCCGTTCCTGATCGGGGTCGTCCGCAATCCCCAGCGCCGGATGCGACGTATCGAGGACGTACATTACGTGTACCGTCGCATCGTATTTGTCGGCCAGGTCTTCAAGGTGCTCGAGCGCCGCTAACGAACCGCCGCTCCCGTCCGTCGGATACAGGATATCTTGGTACATGCTATCTCCCCGGATCCCCCGGGATTGAAGATACGCAAGCCAGACATATATATTAATATGATAGTTTAACTATCTGGGGGAAGATGCGGTATCGGGTTGTGTCTCAATGGTCAATCGAGTAGTGTGCTGGAGTCATCGGGCCCCGATACTCGAGGACTCGGTTGGACGTTAATCCCGCTTTAGACGGACGTTATTCGATATTCTGGTGTACCACGATGTATCGCGTGATCGCCGGTGGTAGTCGGGCGCGTTCCAAGACTCCGGGAACTATCCAAATCTATTAGATCCACTATATCATATTTTATCATGAGGTAAACCATGACAGTTGGAGAACTCGCCCAGCCAGATCCGATAGCAGCGACACGCCAGGCCTCGATCGGACACGTCGCGGCAATCATGCGCGACGAGAACGTCGGGAGCGTCGTCATTGTCGAAGACGAAGAGCCAGTCGGAATCATTACCGACCGCGACATCGCAGTGAAAGTGACGGCCGAAGGGAAAGAGCCGGACGACGTCACCGCCGAAGAGATCATGACTCCCGATCCGGTCACCGTAGAACGGGAGACCGGAGTCATGGAATTGACTCGCGTCATGGCTGAACACAGCGTACGACGGATCCCAGTCGTGGATGACGGGAAACTCGACGGGATCATCACGCTCGATGACGTCGACAAACTCCTCAGCGACGAACGGCAGCACCTCACCGAGGTTATCGAAGCCGAATCCCCGGCCTACTAGCGGCGTCGCCGTCCTCGTTCGACACCGCCAGTCCACCGCTTAAACTCGGATCGGGCGGCCGTTCTCGCGGCATTCTTCACAAACGTCGGTTGTGCATCCATGGGAGTCTCATAGGGATTAGCGTAGCCGATCGGAGGAATTCTCACTCCGATCGGACGACCGGATCGCTGTTCCCGGGCGGAATCTATGGATTTCTACGCTAATCCCTATCAGTCGAGTCAATATCGAACTTCGAAAGCTTCCATGTAGGTGCCTTCTTATTGCATGAGACCCACTCACAAGATATTTGCGTCGTGGCCGTGTTGTCTTGAACAGGGACATACACAATCGATTACTATGACATACACTCTTGAGATCAGTGACGAACTCAAAAATCGACTGGACAATCACGTAGAGGAAGGTGAAACGTACGAGGAATTCCTCGAAGAATTGGTTTCCGTGTACGAAACCGAGGGAGCCTTCCTCCAGGAAGGTTACTCGGAGTGAGTATCTCGACCACCTCCTACGGTTAACTCCGTCAGGTTGAATCCCCTCAACTGAGCTTTCGAATCGGAAGCACGGGCCGTTCCCATGATCAGAGAACGACCGCGGATATCTTGGTAGTGTGAGACGTAGTACCACTGTAGGCCGCGGACTGTGGTACTACGAGACCGAATAACCGACCGGTAATACACTCAAAACTATGGAGATCGGTGACATCGTCTCCGACGAATACATTGAACTAGACCCGGACACGCCAGTCTCCAGGCTCGTCGGTACGTTCGACGATCCTGGCATCAAAGGAGTGATCGTGAGCGGAGAGACGTTCGAAGGAGTCGTCACGAGAAGACAGCTCGTCAGGTCGCATCACCAACCCCAGGAGAATGTCGGAACGATCGTCTGGCACGTCCCCCGGCTCACACCCGACGAAGACATCCGCAAGGTCGCACAGTTGATGGTCGACAGTGATTCGCACGTCCTCCCCGTCTTCGAAGGCGAGAGACTGATCGGGGTCGTCACCGCCGACGCGATTCTCCGGAAAGTCGAGCCGTTCCTCGATGCTGTAACAGTCGGCGAGGCTGCCTCCCGGGACCTCGTCTCGCTCGATCCGGAATCAACGGTAGGCAAAGCGCTTCATCACTTCCGAGAACACAACATTACACACCTCCCGGTAGTCGAAGACGACACGGCGGTCGGGATTCTCAGTCTGTACGACGTGGTCGAGATAACTGTCCGTCCCGGACGGCGGAGCCAGGGAGGTGACGCGGGCGGGACCGACGCCTTCGACGGGGAGATATCCGACAGTGCCGGTCGCACGCGGCGGGGTGGTTTCGGTGCCCGTGAAGGTGAGCTTCAGCGAATGCTGGATCTCCCCGTCCGGGATAGTATGGTTTCGCCGGTCAGCACTATTGAACCCGAAGAGACACTGCAAGCGGCCGTCAAGGAAATGTTCGACATCGGCGGCTCTTCGCTCGTCGTCACCGAGAACGGATCCGTCCGCGGCATCGTCACGAAGACGGATGCTCTCGAATCACTAACCTGGGAGGCTGGTGGCAACCGGGCCGTACAGGTCTACGGTGTCGATCTGATAGACGACGCGACGTACGACGATATTGTCGCGATGATCGAGAAGTTCGACGACCGGGACCACGGCATGAATATCCTGGATGCAAAGGTGCATTTCCACAAGCACGACGAAAAGCACCGGGGGACGCCGCTGCTACTCGCCCGCATCCGCCTGCACACCGACCGAGGGCTGTTCATCGGTTCAGGGGAGGGTTACGGCGCGAGTCACGCGCTCAACGAAGCTCGGGACGTTCTCGAACGCCAGATACGCGACAGGAAGACGCATGGCCGGAGCAAGAAGCCGCCGGACGAGGAGTTCTGGGAGAAGCGTTTCGGCTGGTTGCTCAAAGAATAACACGCTAGAATTTCCGAACGAATTTGAAATCGGTTACTTTTTAAGCGGTTGAAAGAACGCGGACCAAAGCCTTTTCTCTGGTTCCGAGGACGTTCCTCTGTCCACGGTGCTGGACGGACAGCGCTCCTCCGCTGTTTCTGGTCGGTTGAACTATAGTCACACTATAAGAAGCTGTAATAACAATCTCTAGATGAGGCTAATGGTGGGGTCTAATCGATTCGCAAACCGAACACAGGCGGGGGAGCAACTCGCCGAGGAACTCTCCGAGCGAGAGATAGATGTGGATATCGTTCTCGCTATTCCACGGGGTGGACTGCCACTCGGGCGAGCAGTGGCAGACAAACTCGATGCACCGCTCGACATCGTCGTTGCCAAGAAAGTCGGTGCCCCGGGGAATCCCGAATATGCTATCGGCGCAGTCGCATCCGACGGAAGCGCCTGGCGAAATCTGGAGGCGTTCCGAGCTCGTGGCATCGACGAAGAATACTTCGAGCGAAAGAGCGAGGAGAAGGCGGCGGAGGCGCGGGAGAAAGCCGAGCGATACCGGAAAGGCCGAGAAGAACCCGACGTGGTCGGCAAAACGGTCGTGGTCGTGGACGATGGGGTGGCAACCGGCTCGACGGCCAGAGCGTGTCTGGAGTCGCTCCACAAAGCCGGTACCGGCCGTATCGTCCTGGCAGTCCCTGTCGGGCCGCCGGAGACAATTGACGAACTTGAGTCGATAGCCGACGAAGTAGTCTGTCTCTTGACGCCGGATCTCTTCAGAGGGGTGGGGCAGTTCTACGATGACTTCAGTCAGGTTTCCGACGAGGAAGCGATGACATATTTGTCGGACGAATCCTGATAGTGACTGCTGTCACGATTTACCGGTACGATCGCCTGACATCGGGCGATCGGTCCGGAATAGACTTACAGCAGTCATTATGATATCGTCTATGGAGACAATCGGGAATTCGGCCCGTGAAAACTGGTTATTCGTCGGACTCACCGCCCTCGCACTCGTGGTCGGGTCTTTGATACCGTCTCCGTTTTCGCGCCGTCCAGAATTCAAACGGTTCGGTCCCGACAAAGTACTCCATCTCGTCGGGCACGCTGGCTTTTCGGTAGCGCTTGCCGATGCGTTGGTCGTAGAGGGGTTGAACCCCCCCAAAAGCGGCGTGCTCGCCGTCAGTGGCTCGACTATTCTCGGCTTCGTTATCGGGGCGCTACAGCGGGGGGTTCCGAACCGAAGTCCCGAACGTGCCGACACGGTAGCTGGAATCCTCGGATCCCTGCTCGGGCTCCTCTTCTGGCGGCCCACATCCAGATGAGCCCATCTCTAAGCCATTAATTTCCCATATTTACCCGTATCACACGATATCCGTTCTTATAGTGATTCCTGTAACGATTTACCGGTTCGACCGCTCGCAGTCGGGCGGTCGTATTGGTACAAGGTTACAGCAGTCACTATCAGTACGTCTTTGCGAAGTACGCTGTCTCCTCGGCTTCTTCGCCGCAGATAGCACACTCGTCGTGGATGGGTTCTTCGTCTTCATCCAGGGGTACCATCACGATCTCGGCTGCGATGGCGTCTTTGATAGGCTCTTCGCAGTCCTCGTCGCCACACCAGCCGCACCTGACGTAGCCGCCGTGCTGGCCGATAGTGCCGAGGATAGCCTCGCGGGACGCGGCTTCGCGGATCTCGCCTTCCAGCGTCTGTTCGGCCTCGGCGTACAGTTTCGCGTAGATCGTATCGAGGTGGTCCTCGATGGTGTCGGCAACACCCTCGCGGTCGACCGTCTCTTCCTCGCCGTCGGGTCGGTGGACGAGCGTAACCTCCTCGTCTTCGACCTCGTAGGAACCGATCTCGATCCGGAGCGGGACGCCGTTGAGCTCATGTTCGTTGTACTTGAAGCCGGGATTGCGGTTGTCCCGATCGTCAAGTTCGACGCGGACGCCGGCGTCTTCGAGATCGACGGCCACATCGGCGGCGTATTCGAGCACGTCGTCCTTGCTGTTCTCGTCCCAGATGGGGACGATAACGACCTGCGTGGGTGCGAGCGTCGGCGGAAGTACAAGTCCCTGGTCGTCGCTGTGGGTCATGAACAGGGCCCCGAGAGCCCGCCAGGACAGCCCCCAGGAGGTCGTGTGGGCCAGCTGCTCGTTTTCGTCCTCGTCGACGTAGGTCACGTCGTAGGCCTCCGCAAACGAGGTGCCGAGATAGTGAGAGGTGCCGCCCTGGACGGACTTCCCGTCCGGCATCAGCGCCTCGACTGTCGTCGTTGTGTCTGCCCCGGGGAACTTGTCGTGGTCGGGCTTTCGCCCCTTTAGTACGGGCATCGCCAGGACGTCCTCGTAGAGGCGCTCGTACTGCTCCAGGCGCGTCATCGTCTCCTCGTAAGCGTCGGCCTCGTCGTGGTGGGCGGTGTGGCCCTCCTGCCAGAGGAACTCCTTCGTGCGGAAGAACGGCTTTGTTTCTGTGGCCTCCCATCGAACGACCGAACACCACTGGTTCACCCGCAGAGGAAGATCCCTGTGGCTCCGCACCCACTGGGCGATGAACGGCGTGATGATACTCTCGCTGGTGGGCCGGACCGCCAGTCGCTCTTCGAGCTCGTCGTACCCGCCGTGGGTCACCCAGGCGACTTCAGGGTCGAACCCCTCGACGATGTCCTTCTCCTTCTCCAGGTAGGACTCGGGGATGAACATCGGGAAGTAAGCGTTCTGGACGCCAGTATCCTTGAACCACGAGTCCAGGTAGTTCTGCAGACGCTCCCAGACGGCGTATCCGCGGGGCCGGGTGACGATGAACCCGCCCATCGGTGCGTAGTCGGCTAGACCAGCTTTTTGAACCAGTTCAGCGTACCACTCGCCCGTTTCGTGCTCTTTGCTTTTCGTGATCCCGAGCTCTTGCTCGCCACTCATTAAATAGACCCTTGCCGACGGCGCTACTAAACGTGTCGAAGGGGCGTGACTCGACCACACGGTGACGAAACGATCAAAAACGTCCTACAACTGGAGACAACTTTTCGGGGCTGGTAGTCGAACTCTGTGCCATGGACCGCATCACCGAGGATATCTATCTCGGCAACCTCTCGGACGCAGGGCGTTCCGAGTGGCTCCGGGACGGGTCGCCAACGGCCGTTCTGAAGTTGACGGCCGGTGATCCAGCGGAGTCGTATCCCGACGCCGTCGTCGTTCGGGAAGTCCCGCTCGTCGACGGCCCGGGAAACGATTACGCCGACTTCGAAGCCGCCGTCGGGACCATGCTGGATCTGCTCGTGGATCACACGGTCTTCGTCCACTGTCGGGCTGGCGTTTCTCGTAGCGGGGCGGTGACGGCGGCCGCGCTGGCGGTCCGCCGAGATATTTCCGTCGAGGAGGCCGTCGCGTTCGTCAGGGAGCGTCGACCGATGGTCCGCCCCCACCCCCACCTCCGCGATCAGGCCGAGCGGTTCGTCGAGGAGTACTAGTCGATCGCAAACGGGCTCGCACCCTCTCGCCAGTTCCACCCCGGCACCCGCGTCTGGACGCCCGCGGCGAGGGCAGCGTCGAGATCGTCCAGCCCCGCCGGGTCGTCCGCGTCACCGTGTCTCCGGACGTCCGCGTAGTGGAAGGTCGCTTCCGCGAGCATCCGCAACGGTTGTTCGCCCGCGATCGTCCCTGCGAGTTCCCGGGCAAGCAGCTCGTCGACGACGAAGCCCGGATAGTCGTCGGTCACGTCGAGTTCCCGGAGGATGCCCACGAGAGCGGCGACGTTGACCGCCCGGTCGCCGTCGGCGAAGACAGCATCGATCGCATCGTGGTACTGCCCTTCGGTGATCGGATCAACAGTGGTATCGAACGCATCTCCTAAATCCGCCCTGACCGCGTTGATCAGCGGGACAATCTCGGACGACCGTTCGTGAATCCACTCAGCTTCGTCGATAACGGTGGCCGGCGTCAGTTCCATGATCTCTCGTCCGCCCGTCTATTGCGAAGGCTTTTATAATCAGAGGGGATTACGGCTAGGTAGAATCGGTTTTCCGGACTCTCACGTTCAGTGTGACGGGTCTGGAGTAGTAACCCACACCGACAAGCAGTCAAATCGTCAGATATGACCGTATTATCCAGTAGTTTTCACGATCCGGACAAAGCGGCGACCTGCCGTACGGTGTCCGCCATCGGTAGTTCTTTCCAGCCATGAGCAGGGTAGACCAGAAGCTCGAGGAGATAGAGGAAACGATTCGCAACGAGGTCCCGGCCGGCATTTCTATTTCGGACGTCACGTTCGAGGGGCCGGAACTGGTCATCTACACGCGCGATCCGAAAACGTTCGCTCAGGACGGCGATCTGGTCCGACGGCTTGCCTCGAAGTTACGCAAGCGCATCACCGTCAGGCCTGATCCCGACGTTCTAGCCCGGCCGGAAGACGCGCGGTCCCGGATCCACGATGTCATCCCTGAGGAGGCCGGCGTCACCGATCTGGACTTTCACGCCGATACCGGCGAAGTCATCATCGAGGCCGAAAAGCCCGGGCTCGTCATCGGGCGGCACGGCTCGACCATGCGGGAGATCACCCAGGAAGTGGGTTGGACGCCTGAGGTCGTACGGACGCCGCCGATAGAGTCCTCGACGGTCGCGAACGTCCGGAACTTCCTCAAGCAGGAGCGTGACGATCGCCGAGACATCCTCGAGCGGGTCGGCCGGCAGATCCACCGCGAGGAGATGTCCGACGATGAATGGGTCCGCGTCACGACGCTGGGCTGTTGCCGGGAGGTCGGTCGCGCGGCCTTCATCGTCTCAACGCCGGAGACGCGCGTTCTGGTCGACTGTGGCGACAAGCCCGGGGCCGAGGGCGAGGTACCGTACCTCCAGGTGCCCGAGGCCCTCGGAGCAGGTGCGAGTTCCCTCGATGCGGTGGTATTGACCCACGCTCATCTCGACCACTCCGCACTCATCCCGCTCCTATTCAAGTACGGCTATGACGGTCCGATCTACACGACCGAACCGACCCGCGATCTGATGGGGCTGCTCACGCTGGACTACCTGGACGTCGCAGCCAAGGAGGGGCGGGCGCCGCCGTACGAGTCCGAGATGGTTCGCGAGGCGATCAAACACACCATCCCCATCGAGTACGGCGACGTGACCGACATCTCCCCGGACATCAAGCTCACGCTACACAACGCCGGGCACATTCTCGGCTCAGCGGTCGCGCACTTCCACATCGGCGACGGTCTGTACAACGTCGCCTTCTCCGGAGACATCCACTACGAGGATACCCGGCTGTTCAACGGCGCAGTCAACGATTTCCCCCGGGTCGAGGCGCTCATCCTCGAGTCCACCTACGGTGGGCGAAACGACTACCAGACCGATCAGGAGGACTCCGAGGAAAAACTCGTGGAGGTCATCAACGACACCTACGAGAAAGACGGCAAGATCCTTATCCCAGCTTTCGCGGTCGGCCGCTCCCAGGAATTGATGCTCGTGTTGGAGGAGGCGATGCGGGAAGGCGACATCCCGGAGATGCCCGTCCACCTCGACGGGATGATCTGGGAGGCGACTGCGATCCACACGACCTATCCGGAGTACCTGCGTGACGACCTCCGGGATCGGATCTTCCACGAGGACACGAACCCGTTCCTGGCTGATCAGTTCAACCACATCGATGGCGGGGAGGAGGAACGACAGGAAGTTGCCGATAGCGGGTCCAGCATCATCCTCTCGACCTCGGGGATGATCGAGGGCGGGCCGATCATGTCCTGGCTCGAACACCTCGGTACGGACGCGGATTCGAAACTCGTCTTCGTCGGCTACCAGGCCCAGGGGACCCTCGGCCGGCGCATCCAGAACGGCTGGGACGAAATTCCGATCGGCAACGACGATAGCGGTCGAACGAGCACCATGACGATGCGGATGGACGTCGAGACCGTCGAAGGCTTCTCGGGGCACGCCGATCGCCAGGGTCTGGAGAACTTCGTGAAGACGATGAACCCACGTCCGGAGAAAGTTCTCACCGTGCACGGCGACGAATCGTCAGTTCAGGACCTCTCCTCGGCACTATATCACGAGTACAACATGCGGACGTTCGCTCCGAAGAACCTCGAGACATTCCGGTTCATCTGACGCGCGACAAGATCGATACCATACTGTTCGTTCGACGAGAAACAATGTTCGCGACGAGTGCCCAGTAGCTATACTTGCTAGCCGTTCGTATCGCCGCCCGTATGGAGTATACGACACTCGGATCGACCGGCACTCGCGTCTCGCGACTGTGTTTCGGTACCTGGCGGTTCGGTCAGAAGAGCGGTGGCGTCGTCGAAACCGACCGCGAAGAGGCCCACGATCTGCTGGACGCGGCCCGGGAGCACGGCATCAACTTCATCGACACGGCAAACGTCTACGGGACGCCCAACGGTACCAGCGAGGAGTACATCGGCGAATGGCTCGCGAGCCACGACCGCGAGGACTTCGTCATCGCATCAAAAGTGTACTTCCCGTTCGATGGCTGGGGCGAGCCCGGTCCGAACGACCGTGGCCTGGGCCGAAAGCACATTCGCGCTCAGATCGAGGGGACGCTGGAGCGGCTCGGCACCGACTACCTCGACCTGTACTACATCCACCGCTGGGATGAGGAGACCCCTATCGAGGAGACAATGCGGACCCTCAACGACCTCGTCCGCGAGGGGAAAGTCAACTACCTCGGTGCCTCGACGATGGCCTCCTGGCAGCTGACCAAGGCTCTCTGGAAGAGTGACGTGGAGGACCTGGCCAGTTTCGATGTGGCACAGCCGCTGTTCCACGCGGGGTATCGCGACGACGTGAAGGACTACCTGGACGTCTGTGCCGACCAGGACATGGCAGTCTGTCCGTACTCGCCGCTGGCCGGTGGGTTCCTGACCGGGAAGTACGAGCGAACGGACGACGACGACCCGACAGCGTTCGAGGGACCGGACGGGGCTCGCGGCAGTCTCGACGACCGTTTCGAGGACTTTTATCTCTCTGAGCGGGGATGGCACGTGCTGGACGAGATCCAGGCGGTCGCCGACGAACTGGAAGCCACGCCCGCCCAAGTGGCTCTCCGCTGGCTGATCGAACAGCCGGACTTCACGACGATTCCCATCGTCGGGGCCCGGACCCCCGAGCAGCTGGCGGAGAACGTCGGTGCAGTTGACATCTCGCTGTCTGACGAGCAGTTCAACCGGATCGTTGATGCCCGATACGCCGAGGACGGCGAACGGTGGGGACACAGACAGTGAGGAACTACCCTATTCGGTAGCGTCAGCTGGGTCGACGACCTCACCGTTGACCGTATCAACGCCGACCTGATCGCAGCGGTCGGCCATCGGACAGGCTTCGGGGTCGTCAAGGCAGGCCGGCTTGCGGGCGCTACAGTACTCGCGTCCGAACTGGATCATCGCCGTATGCCCGAAGCCGCACTTCTCACCCGGCACGTCCCGTTCCAGGTGTTGCCGGACCTCCTCGTGGTCCGCATCGGCGGGGGCCAGCCCGATCCGGCGAGCGATCCGATGGACGTGGGTGTCGACGGGGAAAACGTCGTCCTGCCCACCCGAGAACAAGAGGACGCAATCCGCGGTCTTGGGGCCGACACCGTTGTAGTCGAGCAGCGTATCGCGGACTTCACTGGCGTCGCCATCGCGGACAAACCCGTCGAATGCTGTCTCGCTCCCGTACTCGTCCCGGACCAGTTCAGCGATCCTGACGATGCGCTCGGATTTCTGGTTGTAAAGCCCGGCTGAGGAGATCGTCTCGGCGAGACGCTGCTGGTCGGCCTCGGCCAGATTTTCGACGAGGTCTCCCGAACCGTAGCGCTCCATCAGACTGTCGTGGGCGGGCTGACTGGCCTTGTCGGAGGTATTCTGGCTCAGGATCGTCCGGATCAGCGACTCGAAGGCGTCCTGACCGCCGTAGGACTTTCGCCAGTACAGCCCCCCGAGACGGTCGACGACGGCTTCAGCGCGGGTCGCCGGTTCGTCGGCGTCGAAGACGGCAGCTCGTCCCCCGCCTGCGTCGCCGCCGCTTATATTCTCGGCTGGCTCGTCGTCGGACATGACCGTCCTTGAGGGTCGGAGCCGAAAAAACACAGCGGTCCGTTAGCTACTCGACGGAGAGAGTCAACGTCAACGCAGCACCGTCTGAGAGCGCGTCGACGAGTTCGCGATCAAGATCCGCCGCGGCTGCGTCGGCATCTACCATGATCGTCCGGTCGTCGACATAGCCGCTCGTACGGGCGACCATCGATCGGTCGTTCGTGAAAGAGAGGTCGGGGTGACCGCGACCGGTGACAGTCACTTCGTGACCGTCAGCCGCGAGCGTGGCAGTGATCGTCGCCTCTGCGGACTGGCATGCGGAGACGAAATCATCGTCGAAATCGGCCGGCACACGATCGGCCTCGATACCGAGGATACAATCGCCGGCTGGTGTCAGATAGTCGTCGCTGGTCAATTCGAGCGTGCTCTCGTGCGTTGCGGTGACGTTCTCGTGGCCGTTTGCGTGAACGACTTCGCCCATGCGGGAACGTTCGGTTCGAGGGCCTTCATAGTGACTTCTGTCCGTCTGTTGCAGGTCGACTTCACGACAGCGTCCTGGCGAGTGACGCGAGCCAGGGTTCGGGAGATGGCCTGCTCCGGGCGTGCGGTCGAACCGGCGAATCTGTACAGTCGTCAGTATCAGTCGCTCGGTTCACCCTTCTCCGGAGACATCGGCGCCGCTGTTTCGGACGTTCAGATAGGTCGCGAACCGGACGCCAATCAGACTCACGAGGACGCCCGCGACCAGATAGATCGCGAGTTCGACCCCAGGCTGGAGTGTGGTCTCGGCGATCGAGAGCGGTCCGAACTCGACCGCTGGGACCGTGATAGAATCGACGGCGTCGGCACGAGTAAGGAAATACGACGAGATCCCGCGGACGACCAGCCCAACTGCGATCGCCCCGAACGGCAGGTTCAGATAGGCGCTACGGACCCCTTCCTGCTGGATGAGTTCGTCGACGAGACGGCCCATACTTGCGGCCAGCGCCGCAGCCGTCAGCCACGGCACGGCGTCGTAGACGAATCGCATCGCCGTCAGCGGTTCCGCAGTGCCAGACATCGACGAGACGCCGAGCGCCCCGGCGAACACGCCGATCAGCGCCAGTCCGACCGCGACGACATACGTGACCAGCGCGACCTGCCCGGAGTACAACGCCTCCTGTATCTGTGCGGTCAGGGTGTCGAGCAACTCGTCGATCCCCAGCCCTTTGTAGAGGAGAAATCCCCCGAAGACCGCAGCGATCGCCCCGAACGCGACGGCGACGCCCGTGAGCAACAACAGGACCGGGAACACGATCAGTGCTACTCCGACCGGGACGAACACCGTTTCTCGTAACTCCTCGTCGCCGAGGAACTGCTTGAGGAGGTAGTACGTCGACTCGATATCCCTTGCCTGGCGGACGACAACGCGATCGACGGCGTCGACGGTCACCCGACTTTCGACGATCGGCACGAGCCGTTCGTCTTCCGCACTGTCAACGACGACGATCGCCGACTCCGGGTCGTACTCCTCGATGAGTTGGTCGGTCTGGCGAGCGACAGCCCGGTCGATGCTGACCGGATCACCGACACCGCTGAGCATCGCAACGACCGCCTCGTCCCCGCTGTCTTCGAGGTCTCGCGCGACCCTGAGGGACTCCAACAGACAGTTGACGTGACTGTCCTCTGGGTCGGTGACGCCGAAGTCCGTCACTAGCGACTCGACGGCCTCCCACCCTACGATGGGCGCGTCCGCGTCGCCCGTGACGGCACCCCCCCGATCGATACAGACGACCAACGTAGTCACAGCCGAGAGCAGACGGGCAGTGTATAAAAATCCTCGACACTCCGTGGCGATGCCACTGTCACGAACAGTTGGGGTCAGATCGAAAACGTGCGACGACGTAAAAGCTAGATTAGAGCAAACCTGTCTTCTGGAGCTTCATCAGGTCCTCGGTGTCAAGGGTTTCGCCGTCCTTGAACTGCTGGTAGATCTCCTCGGCTTCCTCGCGGGCGGCTTCCTGCTTCTGCTCGCGCTCCTGGCGCTCTTCCTGTTCTTCCTTCTTGTCCAGCTCGCGCAGGCGCTTCTGGACGCGCACGAAGTCCTCGTGGTGCTGATCGGCCGCTTCCTGGGCCTCCACGAACTTTTCGTGCATTTCGTCGGCTTTGTCGCGGATCTCGTCGGCCTCGCGATAGGCCTCGATCATCTCGTTGTGATGTTTCTGGGCCTCGTCAGCGAGTTCCGTCACCTTCTGGTGATGGCGGGACGCCTCGGAGCGGATCTCCTCGGCCTCCTCCTTGATCTCGTCGACGTCGTCGGTCTGTTCGAGCTTCTCCTTGCGCTCGGCGAGTTTCTCGCGCTTGGTCTCGATCTTCTCGATCAGTTCGCGCTCCTCGTCACTGCCGAGGACTTCCGTCTGCTGTTTGAACTCCAGGTCCTCGATCTCCTCTTCCAGCTGTTCGACGCTCTTGCCCTCGTTGAGCTCGAGGTCGTTTTTCTTCTGCTCGACTTTCTCGAACAGCTCGTTGGCTTCTGCGTTGAGCTCGTTACGCTTCTCCTTGTGTTCCTGAACCTGCTCGTTGAGCTCGTCGCGCTTCTCGCGGTGTTCCTGTGCCTCGTCGACCTTCTCGCGAGTCTTCGCGTTCAGGTCGTCGCGTTTGGATGCGCGCTCAGAAGCGAGCTGGTTGAGTTCGTTTCGTCGATCCCGAAGTTGTCCGGCGAGTTTGATGAGTTCGCCCTTGGACTTCGTTTCGAGATCTTCGTCTGTCACCGATACGTTCTTGGATTCGTCTATCGAGTCTGCCATGGTAATCCTCCTATGCCATACAGCTCCCGTTGCCGACAGAGGTACCTCTAAAGAGTGGCTGGCGCCTGATAACAAGGTTCCCTGTCATGTTGGGCGTCGCACGATGCTGCCGAACGCCAGGAGCGTTCTGGTACCTGTTTCTACAGCTTTCGGGTATTAAAATATTCCGGTCGATTTGATCACTGTCGGTGAATAACACACACAAAGGAGTGGTGAGTGTAGCTCTCGCACACCTGTTACGGTGTTTTATATACTTCCTGAGATTGATTATCAAAGGTAATTATACCATTGTCTGGAGTCGGTCAGCGGTCGTAGCTGTTTTCGACGACCCGGTCTCCGGTCGAAAGCCGTAGCGTCACCGAACCATCCGCCGGGAGTTCGATCGTCGCGACGGTCTCGTGTGCGTTGGCCCCGACCGCGACGTCAGTCTCGCCGGTGGAGACAGTCGATTCCCAGCCCACCGTCCCGGTGACACGGACGCCGCTGTCGTTGTGAATCACGACATCGCTTTCGGTCCCGATCGGATCGGCGAGCGTGGCCTGAACGGGTTCGAACGCGGTCGCAAGCGCGTCGAAGGCACGTTTGGGCTCGCCGTCGGCTGCGAGGACGCCCATGCCCGCGTCCCCGACATCCCGTAGCGCGCTTGCCATCAGCACCGACGTGTCGGCGTCCCGAAGCCCTTCCGCGACCCGTTTGACGACCGTCGCCTGGTAGCGCTGTGACTCTTCGACGCCGTCGTCGACGTGTGCATCGTGCGTTCTTCGATCGAATCCAGTGATGTCTTTGGGATCGTCGACAGCCAGCGATCCGGCCCCGAACCCGGCGACGACATCCGCGTTAGCGGTTCGGTCGCGCACCCACACGAGGTCCTCGGCGTCCAGATACTGCCAGCCCGGATACAGCGTCGTCGCGTCGGCTTCGATTCCCGGCGGCCCGATGACGGGAAACGACGTCACCTCCGACGGGAGCGCGTCGGCGATCGCACGTGCGTTCGAATCGTCGTAGCTCGCACGCCAGGTCCGATAGCGGTACCGGAGTCGGTCGAGCAGTCCCGATCCGAGCGGTGACTCGAAAAGCGAGACGGGACTGTCGTGAACGCCCACCGCCGCGAGCGACGGAGCGTTCCCGTAGTTACGGTCCAGAGCCGTCGCGAGCACCTGACCGCGGTCCACGTTCGGGTCGATAGCACCGCTAAGTGGCAGGTCTACCCACAGCAGGAGTCCTGTCTCGTTGCAGGCCCGGACCACGTCCCGGGAAGGGACGTGAGCGCGGGTCCGGACGAGATTCGCGTTCGCCTCGGCGGCCCGACGGACGTCTTCTGGAGTGGCGTCAAGCAGATTCACGCCGCGGAGCGTGGTCTCGGTGCCGTTGATCGTCGCCGAATCCTCGTCGAACCGTACGTCACAGAAACCTGTCGTCACGATCTTCTCCATCCCGTCGAACTTCACGACGAGTTCGTAGCGGTTCTGTGTGCCGAGATCCGCCGGCCACCACAGTGCTGGGTCCCTGACGTCGATGGTGTGTGCGACGGTCACTCGCTCGCCAGCGTCGGCCTCGATCGGCGCACGCTCCATCATCCCCCGACCGCGCTGGCTGCCTGCGGGCCGAAGCGACATCGTGATCCGGTCATCGATCGGCTCGTCGGCGACCACTTCCGCTAGGACATCGATCGCCCCTTTCTCGCCATCGAGCGACGGCATCGCCTGCACTTGATCTATGTACGTCCCGGGATACGTCCGGAGGGTGGCGGCCCACCAGACGCCCGGGACCGCGTCGGTGGCCGGAATCTCGTCGGTTCCGTAGATCCCGGCGAAGCCGTCCGCGGGCCGTCGGCAGACGACCCGGATATCCGTCTCGCCATCGACGTACTCGTCGAGAGGTACGCGGAGCGGCGCGAAGGGGACCTCGTGTGTCGCGACCTCCGTCCCGTCACACCAGGCGGTAGCCTCGCCGTAACAACCACGCAACTCCAGGACAGCGTGGGAAGCCTGCCCCGAGAGCGGCTCGGTGAGCGTGGTCCTGTATGCGACAGCGTCAGCACCGGCGAACTCCTCCGGACGCCCCGGCACCTCGACCGGCGTCCACGAGTTCGGTTCTGGATACGTCCCATCCGGGTCGACTTCGGCACCACGCCACTGCATATATCGGATGGCGTCCGCCCCCGGTATAAAAGGAGAGGTCGTCGTCTCGCCAGCCCGTCGGGCGGTCAGCGTGTCAACCCGACTAAGTTGGTGGACGTCAGCCAAATGTTGCGGTGAGTAACAGTCAGACGAGGCTGGCGGTCGGCGTCCACGGTTAGGCTAGCCTGGCGTCCTCGATGCGGAGCGTGCCGCGGGTCCCGTCCCACTCGGGTTCGTATTCGAGTTCGATCCGTTGGTCCATGTGCGGTGCATCAGTAACCAGTGTCTCGAACTCTCCTCCTTCGCCCAAGATGTGCACGCCGTATTCGTCGTTGAGCCGCTGGAGTTCCTCGAACGCGGACCCGTCCAGTGTCCGGCCCAGCCAGGATTCGTCAAGTCCCTGCGCGGCGACCTGTACGATCCTGATTTCGAAGCCTGAAGCGAGCATCGCCTCTGCCAGTTCCCGTGGGTCCTCCTGCCAGAGCGGGGCGAACAGTTCGGCGTCGAGTCGGTCGCACATAGCCTGGATACGGCTGGTCTGGTACTCACTTTCGACGGCCCCAGCGACGACGCCCGCGACTCCGCCGTCCAGTGACGCGTCCAGTTGCTCCAGGGCTGACTCAAGCGGTCGGAGTTCGGCGTCGCCTTGCTGGCCCGAATCAGCCACCGTCTCGGCTTCGAAGTCCGCTGGCTCGACCGCCAGCATATCGATTCCGATGCTCTCGGCGGCCAGTTCGGCCAGCCGCGTCGCCGGGACGTGATACATGTACGAGTCCCCCTCGGGATGGACGGTTACCAGTCGCTCGACGGGGTGGCCCGCCTGCAGGGCTCGATACAGTGCCCACGAGGAGTCTTTCCCGCCGGAAAAGAGACTCACCCACGCGCCATCAGTCATACCCGTTCTAACGCGGTCGTCGCCTAAACGTCCTCGCTTTATCAGCGGTCGAAGCGAATACCCCGAGGCGATTCACCGATGGATCGTGATCGTCACCGCACCGCAATCACACTCGTAGGCTCGGCGCTGACCTGCGTCGGTCTCGTAGACCATCATGCAGTGTTCCTCGTCGAGTTCCCGTCCACAGCCTTCGGCGTCGCACGTGCACGTGAGTTCGTTCAACATACCTATAGCTCGGTGCCGAGGGGTACTCAAAGCGAGCCATACCCGGAGTGAAAGTGAAAGTGCGGGCGGGCGTTGGGGCGTCCGGCGTGACCTCGATCTGGTGGGATGTCACCCGCCGTTTGCGATGCGGGTATGTGCACCGATGAGCGCGCCACTGAGGTCAAGGTTCTCGACGTGGGTATCCCGGTCGATGATCGAACCCCTAATCTCGGAGTCACTGACGGTCGTGTTCTGGAAGACGACCGAGTTCTCTATCGTCGAGTTGACAACTTCGACTCCGTCCAGAACGTGGACGTTTTCACCGATCGCCGAATTCTCGACGGTAGCGCTATCGGCGATCTGACTCTCGCCGTCGAGTTCCCACGCGACGGCTTCGAGATAGCTCTCTGGAGTCCCGATGTCGAACCAGGCCTCCTCGAAAGAATAGGCGCAGACGCTCCCGTGCTCGACCAACCACTGGACAAACCAGCCAGGTTCATCGGGATTGTTGCCGTCTTCCAGGTATTCCTCGAAGCGGATGTCCGCCGCAGGGAAGGCATAACAGGCGATCGAGACGAGCGTGCTCTCGGGGTCTTCGGGCTTTTCCTGGAAATCGACCACTCGGTCTCCTTCGAGTTCGACGACGCCGTAAGACGTCGCCTTGTCATAGGAGCCAACGTCGTAGGCGGCGATCGTCGTCGACCCGCAATCCTGAAAACGATCGATGAACTCGCTGACGCCGAAACTGATGAGGTTGTCGCCGGCGACGACTAGCAGGTCCTCGTCCCCGATTCCTTCACGCTCGACGAGCTGGGCGAGTGCGCCGACGACGCCGAACTTCTCGTCTTCCTCGGTCGTGTCTTCGATCGAGAGCTGCGGTTTCTCCAGGCCCGAATCGTCCAAGTGGATCTGAAAGTCCTCGGCGAACCGTTCGTTCGTCGAGACGTAGACTTCCCCGATCCGGTCATCGGATTCGAGTTCAATGAGGATCCGGTCGATAACGGTCGTCTCGCCGATCGGGAGGAGCATCTTTGGGCGGTTCTTCGTTACCGGCCACAGTCGAGTCGCATATCCGCCCGCGAGTACGACGGCGTGCATAAACGTACCCTCATAGTGATTACTGTAAGTCTGTTCCGGGTCGACCGCACGCCTCGTGCGGTCGCACCGGTAAATCGTTACAGTAATCACTATCAGACCGTGCCCGTATGTCCTTTTTGCTTTTTTGAACGAACGGAACACGTATGTATGTTCATTGGGAACACGGAATATGCGCGAAGCGAGTCGCACAACGCGACAGCGCATCGCCGATCAGTTGCGCGATACGCCGATGGCTGCCGGCGAACTGGCTAACGAATTCGACATCCGGACGAGCGAGGCGCTAGATCACGTCGAGCACGTCTCCCGTTCGCTCGACGGAACCGACGAACAGTTACTCGTCGCGCCACCAACCTGTCGAGACTGTGGCTTCGACGAGTTCGACGACCTGATCAATCGCCCCAGCCGGTGTCCGAGTTGCAAGAGCGAATCCATCAGCGAGCCCAGCTTTACGATTGACTAGAATCCCAGCCGTTCGCCTTACGGCTCTGTGTATGGCCCGGGCGATTGAGTCGGATGAATCCACCCCATCCCGCCGGCAGTTAAGACGGCCGCGGCCGGAGCAACGAACGTGACCGAAAAACGCTGGCTCATCTACGGGGCCTACGGCTACACCGGCGAGCTGATCGCCCGCGAGGCAGTCGAGCGCGGATACGAGCCGATACTGGCCGGCCGGACGCGCGGGAAACTCGACCCCCTCGCGACGGAACTGGGTTGTGAACGCCGCGTGTTCTCGCTGGACGACGGAGCACTCGCGCAACGACTCGAAGACGTCGCCCTCGTGCTTAATTGCGCCGGGCCGTTCACAGAGACCTTCGAACCCCTCGTCGAGGCGTGTCTCGACAGCGGAGCCCACTATCTTGACATCACCGGCGAGATCGAGGTCTTCGAGGCAGTCCGCCGGTACGATGACCGGGCTCGCGAGCAAGGAATCATGCTATTGCCAGGCGTCGGCTTCGACGTCGTTCCCTCGGACTGTCTGGCGGCCTATCTGGCAGAGCAAGTCCCCGACGCGGACTCGCTCGCGCTCGGCTTCGCGGCCGAAGGAGGGTTTTCCCCAGGGACGATGAAGACTGCCGTCGATGGTCTCGGGGACGGTGGGATGGCAAGGCAGAACGGGCGGCTTCGGTCGGTACCCGTGGCGCACAAGACTCGCGAGATTGACTTCGGCGACGGGCCGGTCACTGCGGCGACGTTCCCATGGGGTGACGTCTCGACGGCATATCACACGACCGGCGTCCCCAACATCGAGTTCTATCTCGCCTTCCCGCGCTCGACGATCCGGTTGCTGCGCTACCAGCGATACCTCGCCCCGATCCTGCGACTCGACCCGGTGCAGTCGTTGCTCAAAACACTCGTCGATTGGCGGATCGACGGCCCTGATGCCGAAACCCGCGCGGAGACGGAGTCGCTGCTGTGGGGCGAGATCAGTGACGGCGAAAACACAGCGACTGCTCGTCTGCGGACGCCAAACACCTACCGACTGACCAAACTCGCCGCCCTGGAGATCGTCGAACAGATCCTCGATGGGGACGCCCCGCCCGGTTATCAGACTCCGGCCGGTGCCTACGGTCCAGGTCTGGTGCGCTCGATAGCGGGCGTCGAACTAATCGAGGAGTAGAGACCAACGTACCGAGTAAATTGAATCGATCTAAAGGTCTTTCCCGCCGTTGGCGTCGATGACCTCGCCAGTGATGAACGACGATCGGTCGCTCGCTAAGAACGCGACGACTTCTGCTATCTCCTCAGGGGTGCCCAGCCGGCCGAGTGGTGTGTCCTCTCGGATCTGATCTTTGACGTGCTCGGGGAGCTCATCGACCATCCGCGTGCGAATGAATCCGGGCGCGATACAGTTGGCAGTCGATCCTTCAGGAGCGAGCTCGAGTGCAAGCGTCCGTGTAAATCCAA
>JAZKRQ010000012.1:0-31311 GCA_036628575.1 Halapricum sp. | reverse complement strand
GACGACCGAAGCGTCGACGGACGCGTCTGAGTAGCTCCCGTCGGACTGGGTCCGGAATCAATCGGATCTGTTCGGAACCCGATAGTAGACAGCAGCCGTTCGCATGACTGAGCCGCTTTCCTGGTTTTCTCGGCGAGATCGTAGGTCGTAATTCATGAAGGATTAGCCCGAAACATTCAACAATAGCAGTACCGATCAACAGATATGACCCGAAGATTCAGTATGGATCGCCGTGCGTACCTCAAGACCGTCGGTGTCGTCGGCGCTTCGGCCGCGATTGCCGGGTGCTCCAGCGAGAGCAGTGAGACGATCGTTCCTGGGACGAACTCCGGGTTCGCACCGTTCGAATACACGCAGGACGGCGAACTCGTCGGATTCGACATCGATCTGGCCGAAGAAGTCATCGATCGGGCCGGCTACGAGGTCGGCGACTGGTCTGACATCGACTTCACATCCCTCATCCCCTCGCTGAATAACAACGATATCGATCTCATCGCGGCAGGGATGACGATCGAACCGGACCGCCAGGAACAGATCGACTTCACCGATCCCTACTGGGAGTCCAATCAGGCCGTACTCGTCCAGGAGGGTGGGGACTTCCAGCCCGAGAGTGAAAGCGATCTCGAGGGCGTCCGCGTGGGCGCGCAAGGCGGCACGACCGGCGAAGGGGAGGCCGAACGACTCCTCGAAGAGGGCCTTATCGGCGAAGACGACCTCCGCCGGTACGACAACTACACGCTCGCGGCACAGGACCTGGAGAACGGCAACGTCGACGCGGTCATCGTCGACCAGCCAGTGGCGGAGAACTTCGCGGACAGCCGGTCGGTCGCGATCGCGTTCACCATCGAGACGGGCGAACAGTTCGGGATGGGCATGCGCGATGACGACGACCGTCTGAGTGAAATCAACGATGCACTCGCCGAAGTGCGCGAGGACGGCACTTACGACGACCTCGTCGACGAGTGGTTCGAGTGAGATAGATGGCGGGCATCGTGCTACAGGCCGGGGATTGGGCGTTCGTTGCGGCCAACTGGGAGTACCTGTTGCACGGAACGGTGGTAACGATCCTGCTGACGATAACGAGCCTCTCGCTGGGTTTTGTAGCCGGCTTCCCGGCCGGTGCGATCGAAGTGTACGGCACGGGACGGTTCCGTGGGGCCGTCAGCACGGTCGGCGTGTTGCTGCGTGGGACGCCGATCGTGGTGCTGATCGTTCTGCTACACTTCGGCCTGCCGATACCCCGGTTCGGGTCCGTGCCGGGACTCGGCATCCAGCTTACGGCGTTCCTCTCGGCGACGTTGGCGCTTGGCCTCCGTAGCGGTGCCTACCAGAGCCAGGTGTTCCGCGGGGCGATACAGTCCATCGGAGAAGGACAGATGGAGGCCGCCCGCTCGGTCGGAATGAGCCAGCGGCAGGCGATACGTCACGTGGTCTTCCCGCAGGCACTGCGCCGCTCGATACCCGGCTTTCAGAACGAGTTCACGATCGTCCTCAAGGACACGAGCATCGCCTTCGCCATCGGTCTGGCGGAACTTCTGACCCGGGCGGAGAACCTCTATCTCCAGCCCGGGCAGGGAACGGCAGTGATGGAGGTCATCCTCACCATCACGGCGATCTACTTCGTGCTGACCTTCCTGACTAACCGGACACTCGATCATCTACAGCGACGCTATGCGATCCCCGGAGGGAATAAATGAGTCTCCTACGCCTCGAAAACGTCGAGAAATCCTATGGCGACGAAGAGGTACTGCACGACGTCAGTCTCGAGATGGACAAGCAGGACGTCGAAGTGATCGTCGGCCCGAGCGGTTCGGGCAAATCTACACTGTTGCGGTGTGTCAACCGGCTCACTGAGATCGACGCCGGGTCGATCTACCTCGACGGCGAGGACGTCCACGCGATGGACCAGAACGATCTCCGCCGTCGCGTTGGCATGGTCTTTCAGGACTTCAATCTGTTCGCCCACCGGACCGCGCGGGGCAACGTCACACTCGGACTAACCGAGGTCCTCGGTCTGTCGGCGGCCGAGGCCGAGGAACGAGCCGACGAGTACCTCGATCGCGTCGGACTGGCCGACCAGGCCGAGTCGTACCCGGCGGAACTGTCCGGTGGCCAGAAACAGCGGGTCGGTATCGCCCGCTCGCTGGCGATGGACCCCGAACTCATCCTGTTTGACGAGCCGACCAGTGCGCTCGACCCCGAACTCATCGGCGAGGTGCTCGAGGTCATGCGCGACCTCGCTGAGGAAGGGATGACGATGCTGGCCGTGACCCACGAGATGGGGTTCGCCCGCTCGGCGGCCTCGACGCTCACCTTCCTCGACGACGGCCGCATCGTCGAGCGCGGACCACCGGAGACGCTCTTCGAGGAGCCCGAGAACGACCGGACCAGGGAGTTCCTCGGCGGCCTCACTGATCTACACCGATGACCGTCGAAGAGACCGAACCGGCCGCAGTGGGCGAACTCCCGGGGCGGCGTCGGATCGTCATCGTCGCGGTTGGGGCCGTCTTCTGGACGTGGCTCGTGCTACGGTGGGCCTACCACAACTCCGTCCTCGATGGCGTGTTCACCGCGCTCGGGCTGCCGGGACTGATCCGCTCGGAGACGACCGTCACGAACCGGGAGCCGTGGCTGCCGACAGGCCCGTTCGAGGCCGCCGCAGACGTGGCCGCGGACGTCAGCGCGGCTCTCGGGCCGGCGAGCGATCTCACGGAGTGGCTCGTCTGGCTATTCGATCTCCTGGCGTTCGCCATCGAGAGCGGTCCCGCGCTGGCCGAGGGTGCGTACATCTCGGTGTATCTCACCATCGCGTCGATGTTTCTCGGCCTGCTTATCGCGGTCCCGCTGTCGGTCGCCCGGGTCTACGGCGGGCCGGTCCTCAGCCGTGTCTCGCTGGCATACACGGAACTCATCCGAGGGACGCCGCTGCTCGCACAGCTGTTCCTGCTGTATTACGGCCTGCCGCTGGCGGGCATGATCGACAGTATCGGATTCGTCGGGGGTGGTCCCGTCCCACGGGCTGCGATTTTCGTTGCTATAATCGGGTTCACGATCAATTCCTCAGCCTACCAGAGCGAATACATCCGTGGGGCACTGCAGTCGGTCGACGAGGGACAGCTCGTCGCCGCCCGATCGGTCGGTCTCTCGGAACTACAGGGCATCCGACACGTCGTCCTCCCGCAAGGACTCCGGTACGCCATTCCCGGATGGACCAACGAGTTCGTTTACCTCATCAAATACTCCTCGCTGGCGGCCTTTATCGCCGTTCCCGAACTGTTCCGGCAGGCCCAGATCATCGCCTCCGACACCTTCCGCACGACCGACATCTATGTCGTCGTCGCCGTGCTGTATCTCGCGCTCGTGTTGACAACCGCGCTCGCGATGGAGCGAGTGGCCGACGCCGTCGCGTTGCCGGGCGTCGGACAGGTCGACCAGCGCGATCAGTGATCGGGGGTCGATCCACCCGGACTCGCTTCGCGGCAGTCGACCGCCCCTGACAACGGATTTATTGGCGATCGGGTGCCTGCTGATCGTCCTCGCGAGTGGATTCGTCGGCGGCGGGCTGTTGTCGCTAGGTGCCCCCTACAGCGGAACAGCTTGGGAGACCGTCGAGCAGGGCCAAGAGACCGTCGAGACGCCGTACGGGCCGGCGACAGTGACCTACGACCGCTACGGCGTCCCCCACGTCAACGCCAGTTCGACCGAGGCGCTGTACTACGCCGTCGGGTACGTCCAGGCCAGCGATCGGCTGTTCCAGATGGATCTCTTCCGCCAGCAGATACGGGGCAATCTCTCGGAGGTGTTCGGTGAGGCCACCCTCGAGAGCGACAGATTCCACAGGGAGATGGACTTCGGAACCGCGGCCGACCGCCAGTGGGCGTCGTTGCGGGACACAGAACTCGCCGATCCGATGCGCGCCTACGCGGCCGGCGTCAACGAGTACATCGACACCGGGACGCTCCCTCTCGAGTTCCGACTGAATGACTACCGTCCCCGAGAATGGTCGCCCGAGGACACGCTCGTCGTCGGGAAGCGTGCGACCTGGGGACTGTCCGGCGAATTCTCCGATCTGCAGCGGGCGACGGTCGAACAGCGCGTCCCCGGGGCTGCCTCGCTGTATCCCGACCGACTCGACCACGACGCGAGCGTTCTCGAACTCGCTGGAGACGGGGCGACCGACAGCCAGCCGACTGCCAGATCCCTGCAGGGAGCGTCCGCGGGCCTCTACGAGTCACTCTCGGCGTTCGGCCGGTCGACCGGTGCGGGCTCGAACAACTGGGTCGTGTCGGGCAACCAGTCGGCGACGGGCGATGAACGCCACGGTCAGGGAGATCGAAACCAACGGCTGGGCGACCTACGGCGACGTCAATCGCCTCGATATCAAGCATCCGTTCGGTCGTGCTGGAGCGGCGAGCTTCCTGAACTACCCGACAGCACCGATAGACGGCAGCCCGTTCACGCTGTTCAACTTTCGGCCCGACTCGAACCCCCAGACGGGCAGTAGCTGGCGGATGACCGCCGGCCCGGATGGCGGGATCGGGGTCAGACCCGGCGGTAACAGCGGTAACTACTGGTCGGATCACTACGTGGGGGAACTCGACGCCTGGCGACGGGGTCAGTACCACTCACTCTGGATACAGCCGGACGGGCCGGTCGACATCTGGTCCTCGGTGTCTTCCTGGGTCTGTGTGTCGCTGCTGGATTCGTCGGCTGGCTGTGGCTGGCGGGCGTACTCGGGAAGGCGACCGCGACCGGTCAACTGTTCGGCCTCTCGATCGCTTCCGCCATCTGGTTCCCGATTCTCGGGGCCGGGGTTCGAGGACTCGGCTAGGAGCGTTGCCGATCGAGAACGCGATAGTGGCCGAGGTCGCACGTGTAAAGATTGGTGGCCACAGTGCGCGAAACCGAGCGATAGACGTACGCTATATTTTCTGGGTCTTCGAAACGGTCCTTCGGATGCGAGGCGATATGTTCTGCCTGGGAAAGTAGTCAATGAATCATCACCCGCGTATCGTCCATACACTGATAAGATGGTACGCAGAAACACAGTCCAATGGATCCACTAGCAGAGGCAGATCCGGAGAGAATACTTGCAGGGCAAGGTGAGCTAATCGGTTCGCAACTGCAGAAGGCTCTGGCAGAGCATCCGCTCGATTGTATAGAGACGGAGTATCCACACTACCAAGGTTCCATTGAGTCCCCGGAAGCGGAGATCCAGCCGAGCGAGCGACACCCGGTCTTTTTCGGCTGCTTCGACTGGCACTCCGCGGTCCACAGCCACTGGTGTCTGATCCGGCAGCTCCGGCTTTTCGACGACCACCCTCGCGACCCAGAGATGATTTCGAGCATCGAAGGACGCCTTTCCGAGGAGAATATCGAACAGGAAGTTGCCTACTTCGAGGAGAACCCGAATTTCGAAAAACCGTACGGCTGGGCGTGGCTACTTCGGCTGGCTTCGGAACTCGTGCTGTGGGACGACGACCGAGCAAACGCGTGGCGAGAGAGGATCAAGCCGCTCGAATCAAAAATCGTCTCACTCGTCGAAACGGAGTTTCTCACACAGGACCGCCCTTTCAGAGTAGGAACACACCAGAACTCGGCGTTCGCCCTCGCATTCGTACTGGATTATGCGAATGTGACTGGGAACGAATCCCTCGCGGGCGGTGCGAGGGAAACCGCGAAGGGTTTCTTCTACGACGACAGGAAGTATCCAGTCGAATACGAACCAATGGGATGGGATTTTCTCTCACCTGCACTGACCGAGACGGATCTCATGCGCAGAGTTCTCGGGGGGCGTGACTTTACTGATTGGATTGATGGCTTTGTACCTGATCTCACGCGTTCACCATACGACGCTGTTCTCGAACCGGTCGATGTTGATCCGGATCCCGAAGAGGGCGTTGCCCTCCATCTGGTCGGAATGAATATTTCGAAAGCGTGGTGTCTGATTGCGCTCGCAGAGACGCTCGGTGAACACCGGTATACGGCACTCTTCGAAGACAGCGCGAAACGTCACGCGAGAGCTGGTCTCGATCTTGCATTTACTGATGAGTACGCCGGTTCGCACTGGCTTTCTTCGTTCGTACTGTATCTACTGACGAGAAACGACGGCGGAATCGGTGTCGAATCATAGTGATTACTGTAACGATTTACCGGTGCGACCGCACGATGCCGTGCGGTCGAGCCGGAACAGACTTACAGTAATCACTATCAGCCCTCAACAAATAGCGGTTCCCGTATGCCCAACAAGCGTTGTGCTGGCTATGCTGGGTGCAAATGCTATTTCGGGCCTATAAATCGGTGGCCTCGGTACTCATAGAGTTCGTCACGGCCGGGTGTCGAGACCGGCTCGGAGCGAGCGCGTCGTCATTGGCCACCGGACGTTAGGCCGGCTTCGAAAAGAGAGCACCGACTCGAACGCGTCGCCGTCTCGCTCGCTACCTGACCACTCCTGCAAATCGCGCTAGCGGACCTCATCGAGCGCATGGAACGGAGCCGGATGGACGACAACCCCTTCGATGCCGTCGAGGGACCCCGGCCGGGCCGGCCACACCTGAAAGGTACCCGGCGGCGGGTCCAGATCGCTCTGGAGACCGTAGGCGTCGGCGGGTTCGAACCCGAAACGCTCGTAGAACGCCGGATCGCCCTCGAGGACGACCCCGACACACCCCGCCCGGACACATTGTGTGAGAGCCGTTCGGACGAGTTTCGATCCGATCCCCTCCCCCTGTCGCTCGGGCACGACAGCGACGGGACCGAGTACGGCCAGAACCGCCCCTGGAGCAGCTGGTACATCGACGTCGGAGACGGCGGCGTACCCGACGATATCGTCGTCTCGGGCGACGACCGAACAGTCGGCTCGGAGATCACCGTCCTCGCGGAGCACCGCAACGAGTTCGGCCTCGGTCTCGTCGTCGAACGCCGCCGTCAGGACCGAACGGATCACCTTGTCGTCGGCCGTTCGTGCCAGTTCGATGTCGACCACACCGTCGTTTGTCGACGGTGGCCCTAACTACCTACCGGTTCGATCGCGTGGCTACACGACGACGACAGCACCCTTCATGCCGTATCGCTCGTGTGGCGTGCAGAGATAGCGGTAGTTTCCGGGCTCCGAGAACGTATGGGAGAACGTGATATCGCTACCGGCCTCAGGGGAGCCACTTCGGAAAGCGTCGCCTTCAGAGACGACGTTGTGCGCTCCGCCCCGTCCGGTCCACGACCAGACGACGGTCGTCCCGGTCGTTATCTGGATCGCTACCGGGCTGTAGGCGTAGTAGTTGCCGTTGCCCTCGGTCCCGACCAGCACTTCGACCTCGTCGCGGTCGGTCAGATCGACCGCTGTCCCGTCGAAGTGCTCTGCGTTCGAGAGATACGAGCTGACTTCCTCCGGGACCGAGACCGACGGGGCATCGTAGGTGGTTCGGGTCCCGACATCGTCCGAACAGCCGGCGATCGCGATCGCTCCCGCGGCCCCGGCGGCCGACAGGTAATCCCGTCTCGAGAGTACCATGATGGGCAGCTATCAGAATGTGACGGAAAAGGCGTTGTCGATTCGGTCCGCATATATCATCGGGTAGTAATATTACCACCCGGATCGATCTATCTCGCGGCTTCGTCGCTCGCGCTGCCGAGATTCCTCATTCCGTTCGATCGCAGTGAAACACCGTCATCACTGCTCGCTCATCGCTTCGCTGGCCATGTTCCGTCCCTGTGCGTTCAGCGTCACTTCCGTCCGCGTCCGAACCTCGTCGACCGCACCGATCTCAAGCAGATGCTGGTAGATCTCCTCGACCTCGTCGACGCTGATGCCGACGAAGTCAGCCATCTCGAAGGGTGACACACCGGAGTACAGCGCCATCAGTACCTGACTCTCGATCTCGGAGAGTTCGTAGTCGTCCTCACGGCGCTTGACGATGTGCTCGAACAGCGTCGCCAGTACGGTCGTGTGGCGGGCGTTGCCCGAGAGGTGCGTTTCGACGCTACGCCCCTGCTCGTCGGTGTGCTCGACGGCGACGACGTCCCGCTGCTCACCCATGACAGTGCTCGATCGTTCCTCGATCGTGCCGACGTCTTCGAGCTCACAGGCCATGCTGTCGCCATCGGGGAACTGCAGCGTAAAGAGATCGTCCTCGATCGCGAAGCGGGCCTTCGACCAGGAGGCCCCATCCTGAACGACACCTCCGACCACTGCAGGGTGTTTGGCGAGGATCACGCCGCCCCCGAGGTTCGCCCGGCAGTAGGTCTCGACGAAGTCCTCGACGTCAGCGGCGGTGACCACGAGGACGTTCGATCCGATCCGGAGCGTGACCGCGCCGGTCGTGTCGATCCCCCCGGGGACGACCGACTCCCCACGAGGGATCGTCACCTTGGCGTGAGGAACCGTCCGCTTCGAGTCGTTCTCGGCGACGACGAGCCGCTTGTTCGTCAGAACGATCCGGCAGGACGTCCAGGAGGGGTCCGGGACGGACTCGCCGTTACGGACCACGTAACAGACGTCACCAGCCGAATCCAGGATCTTGCGTTCGTCGCCGCTCATGAAAACCGCCGTTGTAGACTGCTAGGCACTCCAGCGTTTATAAATCCCTACTGGTCGCTCTCAGAGTGACTGCTGTAAGTCAATGCCACATCGATCGCCCGAAGTCGGGCGGTCGCACCGGTGAATCGTTACAGCAATCACTATCAGACAATAAGAAGCAGTCCTCCGACGACGGCCAGCCCGCCGAACCCGACACAGACCCCCCAGAAAGACACCCGCCTGACCAGCGCGACGAGCGCGCCGACGGTCAGATATCCCACGACCGCACTGAGCGCGAGCGCGAGAACGGCCGGTCCGGGCGCTATCGAGGGGATGCCGACCTGGACGATCACGAGCGCACCCGCCGCCAGTGCCGCCGGGATCGACAGCAGGAACGACAGTCGCAGCGAGACGCCACCGGAGTGACCGCGCAACAGCAGCGCGCTGACAGTCGTCCCCGATCGGGAGACCCCAGGTAGAATCGCCAGTCCCTGAAGCCCACCGACCAGTAGCGCATCGAGCAAGTCGGCCTCCTCACGCGTCTCTAGTGCTTGCCCCTCTGCGGTCCACTGGAGGAGTCCGGTTCCAACCAACAGCGCGCCGATCAGGGCCACGAAGGCTCCACCCGAGATCGAAGAGACAACCGTCTCCAGTGTGAGGTAGGCAATCCCTCCGGTCGCGAACGATGCGAGCGTCGCTATGCCCAGGAACGACAGATCCGGATCGGTCTCGAAGGCATCCCGCGGCCGCCACTCAGGGACGCGTGCGAGTACTGCCGCGATGTCTGACCGGTAGTACGTAGTGGCCGCGATCGCTGTCCCGAGGTGCAAGAACAGGGCAAATTGCGTGTCTTCAACCGCCGAGTCACCGATGTCCAGGGCCGTTGATACCAGCGCGACGCTGCCCTCGCTCGACACCGGGAGCCACTCCAGGACACCCTGAAGGAGTCCGAGGATCGTCGCGACCAACCACTCGTTCATATCTACGTGGCTACCACCCCAGGGAAATGGGCGTTCGGGTTCGCGGTCGTCGCGTCAGCGGACTTAACTACCGTTAAGTCGTCTGAAACTACAATGGCGAACACGATTCCATACGTCGACCCAGTTTGGGAGTGGATCCTCTCGCTCCCGCGCTGGCAGGGGTTCCTGTTGTTGATCGTCAGTACGATCCTGACAGCCAAACTCGTTCAGGTGGGCGGCGACATCGCGATCAAGCGGCTCACCCGTCGGATCCCGACCGACGTCGACGACGTGATCTTCGAGACGATACACCCGCCGCTGTACGTGACGATCGTGCTTGTCGGGAGCTACCTCTCGATACTCGGGCTCGGGATGGCTCCCGAAACCACTGCACAGATCGAGGCGCTCGTCCTCTCGATCCTGACAGTCATGTGGGCGTTTTCGCTGACTAGAGTGGGCCGGAAAGTCTCGACCGAACTGACCGAGAACAGCCACGTCGACTCCCAGGTCGTCCCGATTTTCCAGAACGTCTGGAGCGTGCTGGTCGTGGCAGCCGCGATCTACCTCCTGCTCGCGTTCTGGAACATCAACCCGACGCCGTTTCTGGCGAGCGCCGGTATCATCGGCATCGTCGTCGGTTTCGCCGCCCGTGACACCATCGCGAACTTCTTCGGCTCGATCGCGCTCTACTTCGACGGGACCTACACGATCGGCGACTACATCGTCCTGGAGTCAGGCGAACGCGGCCGCGTCGAGGACATCTCTATCCGCTCGACGGTCATTCGAACCCGTGACGACTTGCTCGTGACTGTGCCCAACAGCGTACTCAACTCGTCGCGGGTCGTCAACGAATCGACGCCCAAACGCGAGCGCCGCGTCCGTATCTCGATCGGCGTCGCTTACGGTAGCGACCCCAACGAAGTCGAGGAGGCGCTGCGTGCGGTCGCCGACGAAGAGCCGCTTGTCAACGACCGCCCGAAACCACGGGTCCGTCTCAGGTCGTTCGGCGACTCGGCGCTACAGTATGACCTCCTCTGCTGGGTGAACGACCCCGTCCTGCGCGGGCGGGCCACCCACGAGCTCAACACCGGTGTCTACGAGGCACTTCGCGAGGCCGGTATCGAGATCCCGTACCCCCAGCGCGTCGTGACGATGGAAGACGGGAATCCACCCGAAGAGCCGACACCACCGATCGAAGACGTTCACGGGGAGGTCAACGAGGACTGATCTTTTCCGGATAGCGACCCGTGTGACCGTATGCCCGAGACACCGTTCCGAACCGTGCGGGGTCAGCGAGTCTCGCAGGTCACTGCCGCAGAGATGGCCCGCGTCGACGAAGTCTCCGTCGAGGAGACAGGCCCCACCTTGTTGCAGATGATGGAGAACGCCGGCCGGAACCTCGCGCGGACGACGATGGCTGCGCGGCCTGGTCTTCGGCGTGTGACCGTCCTCGCGGGCCCGGGCGGCAACGGGGGCGGCGGACTCTGTGCAGCCCGCCACCTGACGAACCACGGCGTCGAGGTCTCGGTTGTGCTCGATCGCGATCCCGAAGACCTGACTGGCACGACCGCGACGCAGTGGGAAACGCTGGCAGCGACGGGGATCGAACCCGCAGTCGACGCCGCCGACGCGGTGACGGGGGCGGATATCGTCGTCGATGCGCTGCTCGGCTACGGTCTCGACGGCCCACCACACGGGCTGATCGCCGAGTTGATCGACCGCTCGACCGAGGCCGACTACCTGGTCTCCCTCGACGTCCCCTCGGGCGTGGACGCGACGACCGGCGGGCGGCCGGGCGGCGGCGTCGAACCCGACCGGGTGCTGACGCTCGCGCTCCCCAAAACTGGGCTGGCGGCCGTCGAAGCCCCGCTCTACCTCGGCGATATCGGGATCCCGTCTATCGTTTACGATCGGGTCGGCATCGACTACGAGTCGCCGTTCGAGGGCGAGTACGTGCGCCCGCTGGTCGTGAAGTGACCGACTCGAAAGGGAATTACGTCCCGGCCGGCGATGCTACCGTAATGACTGTCCTCGACATCGCTCGCGACGCGCTCGCGACCGGACCGCTCTGTGACGCGTGTCTCGGTCGGCTGGTCGCCGACCGGAGCTTCGGCCTCAGTAACGCCGAGCGCGGCCGCGCACTGCGGACCGCCGTCGCCCTCGAAGACGACGAGCCCTACGAGGAGCCCGATGACTGCTGGGTCTGTGAGGGCGAGTGCGATCGGCTCGATATCTGGACCGAGCGCGCAGTGCAGGCCGTCGCCGAGTACGATTTCGACACCTACCAGGTCGGGACGCGCGTCCCGCCGATGCTCGAAGAGAACGACATCCTTCTCCGTGAAGACGTCGGGCTGGCCGAAGACGCCGGTGAGCGACTGAAGTCGGAACTCAACCGCGAGGTCGGCAAGCGGTTCGGCCGCGAGGTCGGCGCGGAGGTCGACTTCGAGCGCCCCGATATCCAGCTGTTGCTCGACCTGGGAACCGACGAAGTGGAGCTACAGGTCAACTCAGCGTTCGTCTACGGCCGCTACAAGAAGCTAGAACGGGACATCCCCCAGACGAAGTGGCCCTGCAACGAGTGCGGCGGTACAGGGCTCAAGCGCGGCGCGGAGTGTCCCGGCTGTGACGGGACCGGGTTCCGGTACGACGAGAGCGTCGAGCAACTGACCGCCCCACCCGTCGTCGAGGCCTACGCGGGCGAGTCCGCGACCTTCCACGGTGCCGGCCGAGAGGACGTCGACGCCCTGATGCTCGGTACGGGTCGCCCCTTCGTCATCGAAGTCGCGGATCCACACACACGGGACGTCGATCCCGCACAGTTGGAAGAAGAGATCAACGAGTTCGCCGACGGCAAAGTCGAGGTCACCGATCTGGCGATACCGACCTACGAGATGGTCGAGCGCGTCAAGGAACACGACGCCAGTAAGACCTACCGCATGGCCGTGGAGTTCGACGAGCCAGTGACCGACGAAGAGCTACAGGACGCCCTCGAAACCCTCCGAGGCGCGACGATAACCCAGCGGACACCCCAGCGAGTCGATCACCGGCGGGCCGACATCGACCGTACCCGCGAGGTCTACGAGATCGACGGCGAACTGGACGGGGAGACCGAGGCGACAGTCGAACTCGACGGTGAGGGCGGTCTCTACGTGAAGGAACTCGTCTCCGGCGACGGGGGCCGGACCGAGCCGAGTCTCGCGGGACTGCTCGGGATCAATGCGGTCGTGACCGCCCTGGACGTGTTGGCTGTCGAGGGCGAGGGCGAGCCGTTCGCGACCGAGGAGTACCTGAAGAGGTCCGACGACTGATAGTGATTACTGTAGCGATTTACCGGTACGACCGCACTCAGCCGTGCGGTCGACCCGGAACAGACCTACAGTAATCACTATGAAACGCCTTTGCCGCTGGAAGTCTTCACTCCGTGTATGGCGTATCTCTGTCCCGTCTGCGAGGAGCCCCAGGTCGACGCCGAGCACCTGGCGAACCACCTGGCGTTCACGGCGGTCATCCGCGGGGGCGACCACGAAGACTGGCTGGACGAGCACGCGCCGGGATGGGGGGAGGACGACGACGAGGGGCTGGCCGCCCGATTGCGCGAAGGCGACGCCGTCGCGGAAGTCGAGCACCCGATCGACGAGGCCGACGACGGTGCCGGCCACACACATGGCCAGGATCCCGCTATCGATGGACAGGCAGTCGGGGACGCCAGCGCGCTCGACGACGACGCGCGGGCGATCCTCGAAGAGGCCCAGGAGTTGACGCGGCGAATGCAGGAGTCGGAAGGCGAAACGGAATAGGTACTCGAACCCCGAGAGACGGGTATGGAAAGTGAGGGGTCGTTCGCACCCGAGACGGCCGCGGCGGCGCGCGAACGGTACGAGACGCTGGGACCGACCGCCCAGGTAGTGGTCAAAGAGGTCGCGAAGGCGATGGAGATGGACCGGGAGGAGTACCGCGATCGCGTGACGAGCGACGTGATCGAGACCGCCCGTGACGCCCTCTTCGCGGAGACGCTGGAAGTCAAAGTCGGTACACGAGAGGAGTTCGAAACCTGGTGTGCTGACCGTCCCGACTCCGAAGTCCACGAGATCGGCAGCGAGAACGTCGACCGGATCGTCTGGCACGACGCGCCCTTCACCGAGACCGTGGTCGCGGCTACCTTCCAGAACCAGCGCGAGGCCGCCATCGGAACCCTTCGCAGGCAGGCCTTCGGCGAGATCTATCGGAAAGTCCTCGACGCGACGGAGGGGTGAAATGCGTCGGATCACTCGCAACTTCCTGCTGGGATTGCTCGTCGTGGTGGTGCTGCTATTGGCGCTCGGGGCGCTGCCGAGCCTGCTCAAGAGTGGCGATCCCTACTATCTGACGGCTACAGCGGTCGAAGACGATCACCCGGCGGTCGACGCCGGCAATCTCTCGGAGCGCCGCTTCGAGTACACGGCGGCCGCCCTGGCCGACGCGAACGACAGACCGGGCTACTCCGAGCCGTACTGGAACGGACCGATCGGTATCAAGGGGGCGTTCACCCATTCTCCGTTCGACGAACTGGAGGCGCTGCAGGCGCGCTATCCCAACGCGACCGACGGATCGACGGTCTACGTCCGCGAGAACGTCACACTTTACCGCCTGAACGCGACACAGAAACCATGAGTAACGATGCACACGACTGGCCGGTGATCGAGTCGGTCGTCGAGTACGAGACCGGCTGGTACACCGGCGGTTACGACCTGGTCGAACAGCCCGACGGATCGCGGAAACGCTACTACTGGGCGGAGTTGCCACCCGCCGCGGTCGTCGTGCCCGTCACCGACGATACCGTCGTAATGATCGAACAGTACCGACCTGCTATCGGCAAACGCTGTCTGGAGCTGCCCGCAGGAATCGTTGAGGACGGCGAATCGTTCACCACTGCAGGGGCACGCGAACTCCGGGAGGAAGCCGGCTTCGACCCTGCCGGAACCTCGCTGCTTGAAGCGTTCTGGACCGCGACGGGCGTCCTCCGGCACAAGCGCGGGGTCGTCTTCGCCGAGGGGCTCGAACCCGTCGAGCCCAGCTACGACGACAACGAGTTCCTCGACGTCCGGCCGGTTCCGATCGAGGAGGCTCTCGACCGCGCCCGCGAGTCGCCCGCCAACGACGCCACGATCGAGGGGCTGTTGCTCGCGAAGGAGGAAGGAGTCCTGTAGAATTTCGGAGAACGTTTACCAGCTCGCGCACGACTAGCCGGTACTATGGACGGCGAGATTCACGTCGAGGAACTCCAGTCGCTGCTCGAAGCCGACAACGACGTCGAGATCGTAGACATCCGATCGCCCCAGGCGTTCGCACGGGGTCACATCCCCGGGAGCAGGAACCTCCCCTTCCAGCAGTTGATCGACCGCGTCGACGAACTCGATGCCGAGGCCGACCGGATCGTGACTGTCTGCCCCCACGGCGAGTCTAGCGTGCAGGCGGCTCGGCTCGTCAAATCCTACGAAGGCATCGAAGATACGCCCGTCGAGAGTCTCGCAGAGGGGCTGAACGGATGGGACGGACCGATCGAGACTCTGGACCAGCCGGCGGACCCCGACACACCGTTTTGATCCGTCCGATCTGCCCTGAGCCGCGCCATCTGATCCCCTCTGGGTGGGAAGATACTCCGTCCGGGCCACCCTACGTGTGAAAGTACTCCGTCCGGGCCACCCTGCGGGGATGACTCGAACTCCCGTTACGATCGTCTATCCCGGCGATAACGTCCGGTATCTACGACGGACTCCCATGGAACGTACCGGCACTGACCCGCCGTACGGACGCTGAACGTCCCCTTTCGAGGAAACGTCGTCGTACGTAGACTACGCAGCCATTGCCAGCAACTGGCCTGATAAACGGCGCAAGCCCCGATAGGCGGTAATGACGGAACAGCGAACCACGTTGTCGAGGCGATCGTATCTCGCAGGGACTGCCGCGACGGCGACAGTCGGACTCGCCGGCTGCTCCGCCCTGGGCGGGTCCAGCGACGAATTGACGGCAGCGTACATGCCGATCTTCCCGGATCTCCAGTACTTCGTGATGGAGCAGCGAGGCTATCTCGACGAGATCGACCGCGAGATCAACGGGAAGGAGTTTACCGACGGCCCGTCGATCGTCAAAGCCTACGGCGGCGGCGACATCGACATCGCGATGTTCGGCGTCGTCCCGGCGATGATCGTCATCGACCGCGAGCTCCCCGCGAAAGTCACGGCGACGAACATCAAAGAGCCGATGGCAATCCTGACCCACGAAGATCTCCCGGCGCTGTGGGACGAACACGGGAGCGACGCGTTCCAGGCCTGGGAGGAGCAGAAGGGACGGAAGTTCCGCTTCGGGACCTTCCCGCAAGGATCGGTGCCGGACATCCTGCTGCGGTACTGGCTCAGCCAGGAAGGGATCGACCCCGAGAGCGCGGTCGACATTATCGAGATAAACGGTGCCAACGCCGTCTGGCAGGCCATCGCAAACGACGAGATCGACGGGACGTCGATCATGGAACCGGTCCCCACGAAAGTCGCCACGGAGGACGTACCGTTCGAGACGTTCCGAACGGCCGCGGAGATCATGCCCGGCCAGCCCGCTGCGGTGACGCTGATGAGCGACTCGGTCCGGGAGACCGACGCCGCGACGCAGTTCCTCGAACAGCACGTCAGAGCTACTGAGTACATCCAGAACAACCCCGAATCGACGGCCGACATCGTCGAGGAGGGCATCGGGATGGACGCCGAGCAGGCACTGTCCGCGCTCAAAGGACCGCTGTCGAACTTCGTCACCGATCCACGGGAAATCGAAAACGGGACAGAGATCTTCGCGGAATTCGCTCACGAGACGGGCAAGCTCGACTCGCAATTGAGCCTGGAAGATATCTTCGATTACGGCGTCTACGACGGGATCTGACATGGCTACCGACGTCAGTAACGAACTCGAACGCGACGAGGGGGTCGGCCGGCCGGCCCTTGGTGCCGGTCTGCGACGGATCGTGCTCGGTGTCCTCGGCGTCGCAGGCTTTCTCGTGCTCTGGTGGCTCGGATCGCTGACCCAGCCATCCTACGTGCTCCCGGGGCCGGTCAGCGTCGCTCAGGCCTTCCAAACGGAGGTCGGCTCCGGAACGATGCAAGCCGCACTGCTGGACAGCGTCTACCACTGGATCCCCGGGACGGTTGTCGGGACTGGCCTCGGTATCGCCGCCGGGATCGTACTGGGCTGGAGTCGGGCGATCGACGACGCGCTGACGCCCGTCGTTCGGGTTCTCCGCCCCGTCCCCCCACTGGCGCTAATCGGGTTCGCCATCGCCTGGTTCGGGATCGGGCACGCCGGCGCGGCGTTCATCATCGCGACCGGAGCGTTCTGGATCAACTTCTACGCCGCCTACGGCGGCGTGGAAAGCGTCTCCGAGGACCTGCTGGACGTTGCCCGGAGCCTCGGCGTCAAGCGCGATACGGGACTGATCCGGGCAGTCGTGCTCCCGGCGGCGCTGCCCGAGATCACGACCGGTATCCGGACGGGCATCGGGCGATGCTGGATGCTCGTCGTCGCCGCCGAAATCTTCGGCGCGCCGGGTATCGGGCGGCAGATCTGGCGGGCGTCGAATAGCCTGCAGGTCGACCTGGTCATCGCGTACATCCTCGTATTGAGCCTCATGTTCCTGATCGTCGACACAGCGTTCCGGCTACTCCAACGGAGGGCGCTCGCATGGCGGTAGAACGACAGACAGACCGCGTCGAAGTCGCGAACGTTGCGAAGACCTACGACGGGTCGAACGGCCCGGTCGAAGCCCTGCGGGAGGTGGATTTCGGCGTCCAGCCCGGGGAGTTCGTCACCATCGTCGGGCCATCAGGCTGTGGAAAGACGACGCTGTTTAGGATCATCGCCGGACTGGAAGCGCCGACTGAGGGCGAGGTCCGGCTGGACGGTGACCCGATCGACGGCCCCGGCCCCGACCTGGGTATCGTCTTCCAGGAATATCACCTGTTCCCGTGGCGGACGGTCGCGGGCAACGTACGGTTCGGTCCCGAAAAACAGGGCATGCCGGCCGAGGAGCGCGAGCGGCGTGTCCAGGACCTCATCGACCTCGTCGGCCTCGATGGGTTCGAGGATAGCTATCCCAGGGATCTCTCGGGTGGCATGAAACAGCGGGTTGCGCTCGCCCGCGCGCTCGCGCTCGATCCGGAACTCCTGCTGATGGACGAGCCGTTCGGTGCCGTCGACGCCCAGACACGGGCGATGCTACAGTCGGAGCTGCTCGATATCTGGCAGGAAACGGAAAAGACCGTGCTGTTCGTCACCCACGACGTCGAGGAAGCGATCAAACTCGGCGATAGGGTCGTCGTAATGGGCAAGGAGCCTGGTCACGTTCGGGAAATCATCGACATAGATCTCGATCGACCGCGGTCTCGCTCCGATCAGGTATTCGGGGACTACTACGAGCAGGTCCTCGATCTTATCGAATAGGGTGGCTCGGTCGGAACGCATCATCACAAGGGGCTGAGCGGGGGTAACGTCTCGTCATCGCCACCACACGTAGATACCGGATGCATGGCAAAAAGCCCGTCCACTCGTCAGCGGGCCCCGTGTGCTTCCTCATACTGCCGGCTATAACTTTTCGCAAGTATTTCGGCACCCCGGGGTGCCGAAAATCTTCACGAACTTATAGCCGGCAGTATCACAACCTCCCTGATAGTGACTGCTGTAAGTCAATGTCACATCGACCGCCCGACTGCGGGCGGTCGTACCGGCACATGGTTACAACAGTCACTATGAAACGAAGTACAAGTCAATTTGCTATAGGAATGGTAAAGTTGTGTATTTCGACCCGAATCGTCGCTCGGCGACAAGCGAACGCGTAGAAGGGCAAAGATACTTGCATCGAGGGGGCCCAGTCCCGGGCATGACGACGCCTGAGGAGGACGGTGCGGGCGTCCTCGAAAGCAAGCGCAACGCGACGCGCTATCAGATCCTGGTCGGAATCGCCGAGCGCCAGCCGGCGGTCAGCCAGCAGGAAATCGCCGACGACATCGGGGTCACCGCCCAGGCCGTCAGCGACTACCTGCAGGAACTGGTCGAGCAGAGCTACGTGACCAAGCACGGCCGGGGCCGCTACGAGGTGACCAAGGAGGGTGTCGACTGGCTGATCTCCCAGACTGCGGCGCTCCAGGACTTCCTCGATCACGTCTCCGAGGACGTCATCGGCCAGGTCGAGGTCGAGACGGCGATCGCCTCGACGGACGTCAGCGAGGGCCAGACCGTCACGCTGACGATGCAGGACGGTGTCCTGCACGCCAGGGCCGGCGAGACCGGGAACGCGACCGCGGTCGCGGTGACCGACGCGGCGGCCGGCGCGGACGTCGGCATCACGAACTTCGAGGGCGTCGTCGACTACGATCTGGGAACCGTGACAATCGTCTCCATCCCGCACGTCCGCAACGGCGGCTCCAGGGAAGTCGATCCCGGGACTGTCGGCGACGAGGCCGACGAGCACGACCTCGTGGCGACGGCCGGGACCGAGGCACTGGCGACCGCCCGCGCCGCCGACCTCGATCCGGCTATTCGCTTTGGCACCCCCGAAGCCGTCCAGGAGGCGGCGACTAAAGGTCTGGACGTGCTCTTGCTTGCGACGACGACCGAACTGTCCAGACACACCGACCGCCTGCGCGAGAACAACGTCAGCTACGAGGTGCTGGACGCGGGCGAGTAGTCTCACAGACTCTCTCGGAAGCGTGTCAGAGAACTGTTTTCTCCGACGCTAGCGTTTCTGCTGTGAGAACCACTTTTATATCAGTTCGATGAATTATTTACGGCATGGCGATCCCATCAGTTCTGGTTGCCGGTGGGATGTTTGTCGTTGGTATCGTCCTTATCGTGTACAGTGTCGAGGAACTCGTCGAGAACATCACCAAGGCAGCCGTGGCGACGGGGCTCTCGACGTTCATTCTCGCCGTCCTCTTCGCCGGGATGGACTTCGAGAACTGGGCGTTCGGCGTCGTCTCCATGGTCGGTGATTTGCCGGGGATCGCTATCGGGTCAGCGCTGGGGTCCGGTCTGTTTCTCGTCGGCGTCGCCGTGGCTATCGGGGGGTTCACGATCCCCTTCGAACCAGAGATAGATCGGGACTATCTCGGGATTTTGCTGGCCTCACCCCTCGTTCTGCTCGCGTTCATCTTCGACGGAACGTTGACCCGACTCGACGGATTTCTCCTTCTGGTCGTTTTCGCGCTACTACTCGCCTACATCTACCGAGGCGAGGCGAAGGGCAGAGAGACGTTTCGGGACGAAGAAACCCAAGGAGTCAGAGAGGAGGTCGCCCGAGAGAAACACGGCAAGTGGTACTACCTCGGACTGTCGCTGCTGTTCGTGATCGGGATCGTGATCGGTTCGGAACTGGCCGTCCGGGGCGCTCGGGGGATCGTATCCTGGTTCGGTCTCAATCAGACGGTGTTCGGCATGACGTTCGTCGGCCTTGCGATGTCCCTGGAGGAGGTGACACTGGTCGTCGCACCCGTGCGTGAGGGGCGCCCCAGCATTGCCGTCGGAAACATCGTTGGCAGTCTGATATTCTTCGCGACCGGAAACGTCGGTCTGCTCGCGCTGACCCGCACGTTCGCACTCGATCCGTCCGTCCTCACGTTCTACTGGCCCGCGTTCTTCGTCGCGACCGTCGTCACCGGTATCTTCCTCTATCGGGGACGAATCAAACGGACAGAGGCGGTACTGCTCGGCGTTCTGTACGTCGCCTTCTGGGTCGGGAGCTACGTCTTCGTCTGACGCTATCCGATGGGTATCGCTGGTGCCACTGTGCACGAGTGGTTCATAGTGACTCCTGTCCGTCTGTGCCGGTCGACCGTCCGACAGCGTCCTGGCGAGTGACGCGAGCCAGGGCTCGGGGGATGGACATTTCATACTGCCGGCTATAACATTTCGCAAGTATTTCGGCACCCCGGGGTGCCGAAAATCTTCACGAACTTATAGCCGGCAGTATCACGACGTGCGGTCGCACCGGCAAATCGTGACAGTCGTCACTATTAGAGAGTGTGGCCGACAGGATCGACAAACGGTTTTGACGGGGAAACCGCATTCAACGAGGACCGCCTATCCCTAGCCATGCCAACAGACGACTCCGACAACCGACTCGTCGTGCTCCTACTCGTGCTCGTCGGTGTACTCGTCGTGCTACCGGTTCTCGGGATGGGGTTCGGTCTGCTCGGAATCGGGCACATGTCCGGGATCATGTGGGGCGATAGTATGTGGAGCGGCGGGCTGGCGTTCCCGCTGTGGGCGTTCCTCATCAGCGTGCTCGGACAGCTCGTCTTCCTCGCAGTCATCGCCCTCGGTGCGTATCTCCTGTACAAGCGAGCGGCCAGCGGCAACGAAGGAACCGATCCAGCCCTCGAAGAACTGCGACGAGCCTACGCCCGTGGCGAGCTGACCGACGAGGAGTTCGAACGCCGCCGAGAGCGACTCGAACGCGAGTCGCGATAGCTACCACCCCCTATTCACCCGGTGTCGATCCGCCACCGCCGAGATCGCGTCTGCGTCGAGAATCCCCGCTTCCGTACAGAACCCGGCGATCAACTCCGGTGGCGTCACGTCGAACAGCGGATTCGCAACCGATAGCGGGGCGTTCCCCTCGTACAGCGACACCGGCGCGGGTTCGATCTCGACCCCGGCGTCAGCGGCGACCTTGTCCGTGGCGGCCGCGACGTAGACCGGTACCGTTTCGTGGGCCGCCGCGAGCGCGAGGCCACGAGTCCCGACCTTGTTGACGACCTGCCCCTCGGGCAAGACGGTATCGGCGCCGACGAGCACGGCGTCGGCTTCCCACTTGGCCAGTTGGTCCGCCAGCGCGGCGTCGCTCGTCAGCGTCACGTCGAGATCTGCAGCCAGCGTTTCCGCGACGCCGATCCCCTCGCCGCCGGGTCGGGACTCGGAAGCGAGCACGGCCTCGGGGTCGGCCCGCTGGAGTGCTGCCAGGACCGTCCCGGAGCGGGAGAGCGTGCAGACGCGGTCCCCCGCGATCTGTTCCGCCGCGACAGTCGCTGCCTCGTCGTCCGCGACGACCGCCTCCTCGATCCCGGCTCGGGCGGCAGTCTCGACGGCAGCCGGTGTCCGTTCCTTGGCGTCGCTCATGATCCGATTGACCCGGTTTTCGACGACCGCCATCGACGGCCGCGCGGCGAGTACCTCTCGGGCAACCGACGTGACGTCCCCGAACGCGTCCGCCAGGACGGACTCGTCCCGGAGCACCTCCAGCGAACGGATGGACAGCCAGGCCGACCCGTGCTCGTCGTCGGCAGCGATCGTTTCGACCGTCGGACGCACCCTGTCGTAGGATTCCCAGAGATCCGGGACAGTCTCACGATTGTGGATCTCGGTCGGGTGCGTCCACTCCCAGTCGGCAGTCTCCCAGTTCGGGTCGACCTCGCGGCGATCACACTCGAACAGCAGGGGATGGACCTGCCAGACCGTCCCGCGGTCGTGGTCCTCGACCGCGAAGGGTTCGCCCCGGCGGATCAGCGTTACGGCGTCGGCCAGGCCCGTCTCCTCGCGTATCTCCCGGCTGGCCGCCGTCTCGGGATCGTCCGGCGGCGCGCCGCTTTCGGGAGCCAGATGGCCGGTGACGGTCCCCCATCGGACCGGATACGACCCGACCTCGTCGCTCCGGCGCAACAGGAGCACTTCCCCGTCGTTGCGCAGGAAACAGGTGACGACTGCACGCTCGTCCATGTCGGACGTTTCGACGGCCACCACGAAAACAGCGACGACGAGCCTTTGGGGTCCGGCCGCCAAGGCCCGCGCATGAACGTCGCGATCATCAGCGACACGCACATCCCCTCGCGCGCACAGTCGATTCCCGGCTGGGCGCGCCAGTATATCCGCGAGGCAGACCACGTGATCCACGCCGGAGACTTCGACTCGACAAAGGCGCTCGCGGACGTCCGCCAGCTCGCGCCACGCATGACAGCGGTCGGCGGCAACATGGACCCACGAGGGCTGGATCTACCCGACGTCGAGACAGTCCGTCTCGGCGGCGTCACGTTCGTCGTGACCCACGGCACGGGCAGTCGCCGCGGCTACGAAGAACGCGTGGCCGGGATCGTCACGGAGCACGCTCCCGACGGGCCGACAGTCGGGGTCTCGGGGCACACCCACGAACTCATGGACACGCTCGTCGACGGCGTTCGCCTGCTCAACCCCGGCAGTGTTACCGGGGCAGCGCCCGCCGACGAGGCGACGATGCTCACGGCCGACGTCAGCGACGGCGAAATAGACGTGACTGTCCAGCGGGACTCATGACCGTCCAGCGGGTGGTATCTGGCCGTACAGCGAATAGAGGATAACCAGCATCCCGACCGCCACGATCGACGTCTGGATCGTCCCTGCGAGGAAGATCGAGAGGTGGAAAACGTCGAAGAGGATCCCCTCGATGATCGCCCCGAAACTGATGAACAGAAACCCGATAGCCACGTACAGCATCGGTGTGCTGCCGTACTCACGATAACCGCGATAGGCCTGATATGCGATGAGAAACCCGAGTGCCATGGTCACCAGCTTCGCGACGACGAGTTCAAGATGTACCATAGTCGCTATACCTCCCTGATACCGTCCCAGATATTCGTGAACCGCTCGGCCGCTGATTCGTACGTCTCGATCCGGATTTCGAACTCACCATCACTGATATCGACGTCGAGGTGGTCGACAGTCGCCTCGTAGACGCTGTGATGGCTCCCGTCGTCCATGATCCGCGTGTGTTCGACCAGTAGCTGCTGGTCGACCATCGCCTCCGCCCGATCGTAAATCGTGGATCGAGCGGCGTCGAGTTCCGCACTGAGTTCCTTGGCCGAACGCGGTGTCTCGTGGGTCGCGACGATGATCTCCCGGACGTACTCGTCACCGAGCAGTTCAAGCACTTCGGTCGCCTCTGGTCGTGAATCTGGACACACACGTCTTTCGTCGTGAGTGTATAGCGTCGGTAACGTATTTAAACAACCGCCAGCTTTTGCGAGCCGCGAAATCTGCAGTCGTGGCTTATGGCTGCTAAACGAAGTTTCGGGTGAGAGGAGTTCACATGACCATCGACATGACGCGGCGACGAACGCTGGCACTCACAGCGGGAACAGCCGTATTCGGATTGGCTGGCTGTGCGAGTTCACCCACCCAGAATACCGACGGTGGCGGGGACGGGCACGGACACACCGGCTCGATCGGCCCGGCGACCGACTCCGCCGAAGTGGCAGTCAACACGACCGAAGACGGCGAACAGCACTTCGAACCTCACGCCGTCCACGTGGCTGTCGACGGCACCGTCACGTGGCGTCTCGAGAGCGGTACGCACACGGCCACGGCCTACCACCCCGACAACGACCAACCGCGACTGGTCCCCGAGGGAACGACATCTTGGGACAGCGGGATGCTCAGTGAGCAGGGCGAAACCTACGAACATACCTTCGAGACCGAGGGCGTCTACCACTACTACTGTCTCCCACACGAGACCCAGGGCATGATCGGAAGCGTCATCGTCGGCGACCCACACCTCGACGAACAGCCCGCGCTCGGGGCCCCTCCCGCGGACAAGCCCGAAGCAGTCCAACACAAGATCGAGGAACTGAACGAGATGACCCGATCGGCCATGGAAGACGATCACGAAGACGACGGTCATCACAATGAAACGGAGGACGGGCATCACCAGGAGACAGAAGACGCCCATCACGACGAAACAGAGGACGGGCATCACCAGGAGACCGAAGACGACCATCACAACGGCACGACGGAACATCACGAGAACGAAACGGAAGACCACCATAACGATAGCCTCGCGAACTGACACTGCTGGGGGCGAAGCTATGGCGGTTCGCTAGTCCGGCAGTCAGTGATTAGCTGGTGTTCGCCCATCCGAAGTACCCTACCTTGTTGTAGATTGACCTCTTAGGTTGCAATATGCTCAGGTCGCTACTCGGACGCCTGCGGTCGTGGTGGGCAGTCGAGGACGCCGACGAACGCATCGAGGGCAGCGGTGAGGTGTACCTCGATCCGGCGTACAACGGCCGCTATACCGGCGAAAGACGACTGCAGCAGTTCTCACAACTCGACGACGATCACGACGACGAACGAGTCGAACAGCGTCAGTGACGAACGGGGTTCCGACCGGAGCAACTACGATAATTCACTGCTGGATAGCAGGGGACTTTACGCTGATCGACCACCCGCATTCCGGGCAGTCCCAGTCGTAGTGGAGCGTACTCGAGGTGACTACTCCACCGCGCTCTCGCGTCACCTCGAGATACCCGTTGGCCCGTGCACAGGCGACGTGATACCCCATACCACACCGCGAGCAGGAGTCGTCGGTGCTTCCCTCCCCGCAGAGCATGCAAGTACTCTCCCTATCCCTCATCATCTAATGTAATATTGCATGCCAGATATAATCGTTACCGAAGATTTCAGAGAGGTACTCTCATGAGGTATATGGCGAGTCTTATCAATTCTTGTTACATCTGGCAGGGCACGCCCCTATCGGGGCGTTTTTTCCCGTGGCCACCCCCAGAGCGAGTATGGAGGTCTTCGCAGTCCCCGGACTACCGGAAGTGCGGGTCGGCGACGATATCGCCGCGTTGATCGACGAGGAGACCGACCTCCGGGACGGAGACGTGGTCTGTGTCGCCAGCACGATCGTCTCGAAAGCCGAAGGGCGGGCGTTCGATCTCACGGATTTCGAGGCAGGCCAGCGGGCGCGAGCGATCGCCCGCCAGCTCGAGGGAATCACCGGCGACCGGAAGGACCCCCGCTTCGCCCAGGCAGTCCTGGAAGAGAGCGAGGAGTTGTTGATGACCGCCCCGTTCCTGCTGACCGTCACTCGCTTCGGGCACATCACGGTCAACGCGGGGATCGATCGCTCGAACGTCCCCGGAGCAGACCTGCTCTTGTTGCCCGAGAATCCATCCGCCAGCGCCCGTACGATCCGGGCGGAGCTGTCCGCGGACGTAGCCGTCGTCGTCACCGATACCTCGGGTCGGCCGTTCAGACACGGCCAGCGTGCGGTCGCGCTGGGCTGGGCGGGGATGGACGCCAACCGTGACTGGCGCGGCGAGACCGACCGTGACGGTCGAGAACTCGCCGTCACCGTCCAGTCGGTGGTCGACGAACTCGCAGGTGCCGCGAATCTCGTCGCCGGCGAGGGCGACGGCGGCACCCCAGTCGCGGTAGTTCGGGGCTGGTCGTTCGGCGACCACGACGGCCACGACCAGCTCTTCCGGGATGCGGAGACCGACTTCGTGCGACAGGCGCTACGCCAGTGGAGTTATTGATGTACGGACTCGAACTCACCCCAGAACACCCAGTCGCAACGCTTTCCGATTTCGCGTCGACAGCCGAATCGAGCGGCTTCGACGCCGCCTTCGTCAGCCATCACTACAACAACCGCGACCAGTTCATGGCGCTGACGGACATCGCCCGCGAGACCGATACCCTGCAGCTCGGCCCGGGCATCGCCAACCCGTACGAGACCCATCCTGTGACGCTCGCGTCGCGGATGGCTACGCTCGACGAACTCTCGGACGGTCGCGGCCTCTTCGGGATCGGCCCGGGCGACAAATCCACGCTCGCCAACCTCGGCTACGACCAGGACGGTGCGCTCCGGCGGACCCTGGAGACGTTCAAGGTCGCCCAGAAGCTCTGGGCTGGCGAACGGATCGATCACGACGGCACCTTTCAGGCCGAGGACGCCGCGCTCAACTACGAGGTCGGATCGATCCCGGTCTACGTGGGCGCGCAGGGCCCACACATGACGCGGATGGCCGCCAAGCACGCCGACGGCGTGCTGTTCAACGGCTCGCATCCGCGGGACTACAAGTGGGCAGCCGAGCAGGTCGCCCACGGGCTGGACGACCGGCCCGAAGGCCGCGGGGAGTTCGACTTCGGAGCGTACGCGTCGGTGTCGATCGCCGAGGACGAGGGCGAAGCCCGAGAAGCCGCCCGGCCGCCGGTCGCCTTCATCGCCGGCAGCGCAGCGCCGCCACTGCTGGACCGACACGATCTCGAGACCGAGCGGGCATCGGAGATCAGCGAGGCGATCTCACGCGGTGACTTCGAGGACGCCTTCGAGGCGGTCACGCCGGAGATGCTGGATGCGTTCTGTATCGCCGGGACGCCCGAGACGGTCGCAGATCGGGTCGACTCCGTGCTCGAACACGCCGACAGTTTCGTCGCGGGATCGCCGCTCGGCCCAGATATAGAGACGGCGATCGAACTTCTCGGAGACGTTATCAGCCGCTCGGCGTAATCAGATCGACGAGCGCGCCCAGCGTGAGACCGCCGAATACCGCGACGGCGGCGAACACGAACAGCGCGCCGAACAACACGAGCACTCCGGCCAGTGGATCCCGGGTCGCGACGTTGACGAATTCCGGACCCATGTCGGCAATACTGTTCAGCAGTTCCGAGAGGAACGTCTCGACGGTAACCATACCCGCCTCTACCCGGGGCTGATACTTGTTTGTTCGTCCCGCGCGCTTTTGTCGCCTCGCGCCCCAGAACCCCGTATGGAACGGGACGCCTCACTCGAGGAGTTTCTCGATGGCGGCGACGAGGACTCGATGACGTCGGACGACAGTGAGGAGACGGCCGCTTCGGATGACAAAGAGCCCGACGACGGAGGGGGCGTCATGCCGGCGACTTCGACTGGGTACTGGGAGTCCGGCGGTGCTGCCTGTGACGAGTGCGGCGCGGTCGTCGAGCGACGGTGGCGCGACGGCGACGCCTTCGTCTGTAGCGACTGCAAATCCTGGTGATGCTGCTTGCCGTACCGGAGGAGGTGCTCGACATCACGGGACGTTTGTCACCCGATCACAACCGACAGGATGATCCGGCTGGCTTCGTCGGTTCCGTGACTGTGAAATAGGACGACTACCCAACTGTCGGACAGTGCGTATGGTCCGCGCTCACAGCCACCAATGTTACAGTACTGCGGCCGCTAGGCAGGCCGAGGACCCGCAGCATTCCCCTGAGATCCGTTCGTGCATGTCACCGCGGAGTCGGGTTCGTCCGTATCCCGACCGCTCATGCGGGGACGTTCGCCATGAGGTCAATCAATGACGGAGACACCCACACCGCCCCAGACGGACCCCGGCGTTAAGCAGGCCGGCGAGACCGTCCAACGAGTCATCGACAACGTCGAACAGGTAATCGTCGGCCATCACGACGAGATCGAACACATCCTTATCGCGATACTCGCCCGAGGACACGTCCTCCTGGAAGACGTCCCCGGGGTCGGCAAGACGATGCTCTCGAAAGCCGTCGCGACCTCTTTCGACGGCTCGTTCAAACGCGTCCAGTTCACGCCAGACCTCCTCCCCTCGGACGTGACGGGCGTCAACGTCTTCGATCAACAGACACAGGAGTTCGAGTTCCGGGAGGGACCGATCTTCGCCAACGTCGTGCTGGGCGACGAGATCAATCGCGCGCCACCGAAGACCCAGTCGGCACTGCTTGAAGCCATGGAGGAAGAACAGGTCACCGTCGACGGGACCAGCCGGGATGTGCCGACGCCGTTCACCGTGATCGCTACCCAGAACACCGTCGAGCGCGACCGGACGTACGACCTCCCGATGGCCGAACTCGATCGGTTCATGACGAAGATTCACCTCGGCTATCCCGACGCCGAGGAGGAAACCGCGATGCTCGACCGGATCGTCGGCCAGCATCCGATAGAGGATATCTCCTCGGTTGCAGCACTGTCGGATCTCCGGGCGGCCCGCGAGGCGACTGCCACGGTCACGGTCGAGAAGCCGGTACGTGAGTACGTCACCGAGCTGGCGAACTATACGCGCGAGAACGCCCAGCTCGGAGCGAGTCCGCGCGCGTCGCTGTCGCTGTTGCGTGCCGCACAGGCGCGGGCCGTGCTGCACGGACGAGACTACGTCACGCCCGACGACATCCAGATGGAAGCGCCGGTCGTGTTCCCCCATCGTCTGCGAACAGGTTCGGCCGAGCAGACGCCCGAGGACCTCCTTCAGTCCGCTCTGAGAGACGTTCCAGTGAGATGATGCGACCAACGAGACGCGGTCTCGGAGCGGCCACTGCCGTCGTCGCCGCAGCCGCAATGGCGTGGTTGTTCGGCGCGCGGAGTCTCAACGCTGTCGCCGCACCCGCCGCAGTCGCGCTGTTGGCGGGTGTCGTCCAGGTCGCCATAGCGAGCGATCCGTCCGTCGAGCGAGCGTCGCTGTCGCCGGCCTTCCCTGGGGAGACGCGGACGGTATCGCTCTCGATCGAGGGCGGGAGTACTGTCGTCGACGTGACCGAGAGAGTGTCAGCGGACGTGACGGCCAGCGCAGGAACAGCGACTGTCGCGCCGCCAGCGACAGTAACGTACGACCTCCGCTGTGATCAGCGTGGCGAGCACGCCGTCGGCCCGACGACAGTCCGAATCCGGGACGTTCTGGGTCTGTTCGAACGGTCGGTTACGGCTGATACGGAGACAACGCAGGTCGTCTACCCGCCCGTCCACGCGATCGAACAAGAGGGTCCGCTGGCAGGGATGCTCGCTCAGGCGCTGTCGTCGGATCGCGAGGCGTTCGAGGGCGTCCGCGAGTACGTTCCGGGCGATCCACTTCGGGACGTCCACTGGAACTCGAGCGCCAAGCGACCGGGGAAATTAATCGTCACGGAGTTCGCCGGGCGCGAACCCGCCGGTTCGGTCGCGATTGCAGCCGAGGCGAGCCCGGGGATGGCCGACGAGATGGCCGCCGCGACGGCGAGTCTCGCGGTCGCACTGCTCGAGGCCGGCGTCGCCGTGGACGTGTACGTTCCCGACGACAGCGTCACCTCGGAAAACACACTGGTCGATCGGACGCTCGTCCTGTCGATGCTGGCCCGCACCACCCATGGCGAGGTGTCCGAAGAGGTACGAACGGATGCCGACGTCCTCGTCAAGGCGGACCAGTTCGGCGACGTCACAGTGGCAGTCGGTGAGCGGGCGACGACGTTCGAGCGCCTTCGGACGAGTGAAATAGAACGAACGGGAGACGGGACGAAGGTGGTGAGTGCGCCGTGAACGACACGATCGCGCCCGAGTGGATCACGTGGCCGTCCCCGCTTCGGATCGGTGCACTGTTCGCGACAGGAGTAGTGCTGGCGTCGTTTCTCACGACCGTCTACTACGTCGTCAATATCGTCGGTGATCCCAGGGAATTGCTTGTTCTGACGGTGATTGCACTGCTTGCAGCGACCGTCAGCGCGCGGTTCCTCAGCGTTCGCCGAGCCGCGATCGTGGCAGCGGCCCTGCTGTCGATCGGCGTCACCTGGTATCTCGCGGAGCTCCCGACGGAGAAGACCTTCGCCCTCGTGACGCACATCGAGTACGTCATCGCGCTGCTGTCGGGCCACTCAGTCCTGGAGATCGTCAATCTCAGAGAGTGGGTCCTGGCAGTCACGCCCGCGCCCGTGTTCCTGACGTGGTTTCTCGCGTTGCGTCGGCGCTACGGGGCGGCAGCAGTCGTCGGCGGCTCGACAGTCGGATTCTTCGTGCTGACTGGGGACGCGACCATCCCGGTCGCGATTCTCGGAAGTGTCGGTGTACTCGCGCTGCTCGGGTTAGGGACGCTCGACCGTGCTGGGGCCACGCTAGCGGAGGCGGAAGTCGTCAGCGCTCTCCTGGCCGCGGTCGTCGTCGTCTCTCTGACGGTATCGTTGGTCCCGCAGGGCGCAGCGATGAGCTACGCTCCGGGGACTGGTTTCGTCGCGTCGGCCGAATACGCGGACGGGGGAACACTGGAAGCGGACCTGCTATCGGCGGACGATCGCATTCGGATTGCTGGACGCGCCGAACTGTCGACGAAGGTCCGCTGGACGGTCGAGAGCGACGCCAAGCAGTACTGGCGGGCCGGGGCCTACGACCTCTACACCGGGGACGGCTGGACCAGGAGTGCCGGCACGACGGCCGATCGATCGGCGCTTCGCCGGCCCGCTGGGTCCGCGGAGAGAGTGACCCAGCGGTTTACCGCGGAGACGCAGATAAACACGCTGCCGGCAGCCTGGCGGCCGACGAGCGTCGGGTGGATCGACGCCCGCGTGACTGGGTTCGGTGGATTACAACCGCAGGGACCCGTCCAGTCAGGAGAGTCCTACCGCGTAGTGAGTTATGTGCCCGACCCGTCCGTCAGCGACCTCCAAGAGGCCGGGACCGACTACCCCGACGGCGTTCGCTCCCGGTTCCTCCAGCTCCCCGCTAGCACGCCCGACCGCGTCGAACAGACGACTGCGACGATAACTGAGAACGCCGAGACACCATACGAGACGGCAATCACGGTCGAGCAGTGGCTACGAAACGAGAAGGGGTACTCGCTGTCGGTCGACCGCCCGTCCGGTGACATAGCCGCGTCGTTCCTCTTCGAGATGGAACAGGGCTACTGCACGTACTTCGCGACGACGATGACCGTCATGCTCCGGTCCCAGGGAATCCCGGCACGGATGGCTGTCGGATATACACCCGGCGAGCAGACCGGCGAGAACACCTGGACTGTCCGCGGGTACAACTCGCATGCCTGGGTCGAAGTGTACTTCCCGGACGTGGGATGGATACAGTTCGACCCGACGCCCCCTGGTCCGCGGGTGCAAGCCGAACAGGACGCCTTCGCGGATACCCGATCGGCCGATGATCCTGACGTGCCCCCGGGAACAGCGGGAATTGCCCGGCCGGGCGCACCCGAGTGGATACCCGGACCCGAGTCTCCGCAGAATGATACGTTAGAGAGATCGAACGAAACCCAGGCGACCTCGACAGCACCCACGACCGAGACGAACCAACCTGTTGCACCGCCGTCGAACGATCGGCCGAGCGCCCCC
>JAZKRQ010000011.1:0-32584 GCA_036628575.1 Halapricum sp. | reverse complement strand
CGTCGTCCATCTCTCCGGACGACACCAGCGCTGAGAAGTTGATGTTGTGTTTCTTATCTTCCCAGAGCTTGCGCTCCAGCGCGCGGCGCAGCCGGTCGTTATCCTGGGGATCGAAACTCGACCCTTCACGGGCGCGACGGGAGACCCAGTTGGCGACCTCCTGACGGAAGTCGTCCTTGCGGTCTTCGGGTAGGTTCAGTTTCTCCTCGACGCTGCGGAGGAACTGCTCGTCGGGTTCCTGCTCGCGGCCCGTAATCTCGTCCTCGACGGTGTCGTCGTCGATGTAGGCCATCACGTGGTCCATGTACTTCTCGCCCTGACGGCGGATCTCTTCGACGTCGTAGGCCAGCGCGTGGCGAACATCCTCGATAGCGCGGTCTTTGTACTCTTCCCGGACGAGCTCGAGATAGCGGTAGTAGGTATCGAACTCCTCTTCGGCGATCGAGCCGTGATGTTCGAGGTTCTCCTCCAGGTGGTTGAACGTCGTCAGTGGCGAGAGGAAGTCCCGATCGCGGTGCATCGAGTCCATGATCGCCTCGGCGATCTCGTCGCCGATGAAGCGCGGCGAGACGCCTTCCATCCCCTCACCGATCTCGGCAGTCGCGTCGCCCTCCTCGCGGAGTTTCTTGACGTCGACGTCGTCTGTCTCGTCGATCTCGCCGTTGTACGCCTTCGCTTTCTGGATCAGGTCGATCTTCCCCGAGTCGGGCTCCTCGACCCGGGTCAGCACGCCGAACAGGCCCGCCATCTCCAGGGTGTGCGGCTCGACGGAGATGTCCGGCAGGTCGGCGTTGCGAAGCATCTTCCGGTAGATCATCGCCTCGTCCTCGTAGCCCAACACGTACGGGAAGTCGATGCGCTTGGTCCGGTCGTTGAACGCCTCCATCTTCTCGTCGCCCTTCTTCTCCTTGTACTCGGGCATGTTCGTCCGGCCGACGATCACCTGGTCGATGTCGATCCGGGGGTTGTTCTTCGGCTTGATCGTCTGTTCCTGGGTCGCGTGCAGGAAGTCATAGAGGAACTCACGCTGTAACTTCAGGAGTTCTTCCCCGGAGAAGATGCCGCGATTCGCGTTACAGAAGGCCCCGGAGTAATCGAAGGCGCGGGGGTCGCTCTCTCCGTAGATAGCGATCTTGCTGTAGTTGACGTCGCCGGTCAGTTCTGTCTCGTCCTGGTTTTTCTTGTCCTTGGGTTCGAACGTCTCGATGGCCTGGCGCATGTTCTCGTCGGCGACCAGGCGGACGATCTCGATATGATCTTCCAGGACCGTCTCCAGATCGTCGTCGTAGTACGCCAGCAGCCGGTCCATGTAGAACTCGCTGGCGGGATCCAGTGCCTGCTCGTTACGGATCGTGTACGGCGCGTCCAGTAGCTCGTTTACGTCGTCCAGTATATCCTGGCGCTGCTGTTCGGGGATCAACACTAGCGGATCCTGGTTCATCGGCGATCGGACCGTATCGTCGGCGGGATCCTGGTCGGAGATGACGTCACAGAGGTTCGTCCACCGGAAGGTGTACATCCGACCCTCGTCCCGCCGGGTGTAATCCTCGAAGTAGCGACGGACCTGCCGGTCGAAGTCGGACTTGCCCGACCCCACCGGACCCAGCAGTAGCTTGATCCGCTTCTGTGGCCCGAGACCACGTGCCCCGCTTTTGACCTTGTTGACGAACTCGTGGATCGACTCGTGGATGACTCGACCGTAGAACGTGTTCTCGCCGTCGTTGATCGGGTCTTCGGAGGCGAGTTTGTACTCGACGAGTCCGGCGTCCTCGTCGTACTCGGTACCGTAGTAATCGAACATATCGGCGACGCGCTGGTGGGCGTTCCGGGCGACTTTCGGCTCCTCGTATAACTGGTCGAGATACCACTCGAAGTCGTGGTGATCACGGAGGTCCGCGGGGATCGAGGCCCGGTAGTCGTCGCTCAGTTCTGACAGAGTGTCTGGATTGCTTGTCATGCTATCACGGACAGGGGTGGAGCACTCTCGCGCTTTACGGGAGTCTCCACTGTTCTCGGAGTGGTGCGCCGACTGACCGCTTGCTCCACAGGAGGGCTCGGCTCAACGCACGGTGCCGTCCGCCGTTTGGTCCGGTGGCGCAACTGTGGCGACAGTAGCTCGGTTCGTGGCAACCTGAATCTTGGTATCGTGTGACGCATTCTCCGATACTATAATACCTAAGGTGTTCTCATATACTTAAACCCTCGTCTGAGGAGAGGGTGGATTGATATGGGGAATGATCATAAACGAGTGACTGACGGCGTTTCGGGCCTGGACCAGGAAACCGTTCCGAACGGTCATCAGATCCTATTTATATACTATATCCGGTTCCCGATTAATAGTGACTGCTGGAAGTCTGTTCCGCACCGATCGTCCCGATATCAGGCGGTCGTACCGGTAAATCGTTACAGTAATCACTATGAAAGTATCAGGGCTTACGTCCGTCGGTATATGACCTGTCTTCGCTGCTCCGACCGAGAGGCTCTTTTCCGTGCGGGAAGTGGGACCGGTATGGACGTCGAAAGCGCGCTCCCGCCGGGGTGGGCGGTCTGGAACGAGGAGGCTGGACGGATCGTACTGGTGTATCGGCCGGAGGTCTTCGACGCCGATGCGTATCCGCCGCCCTGTCTGCCGACGCTGTACCTGACGAAAGGAAAGCGCGGACGCCGTCCCGGCGTCGATCAGCCGCGACCCGACGATCCGTGGTACGTGACACTGTCGCTTGAACCGGACGTGACTGACGAGCGCCGGCAGTACAACGACCGAGAGGCAGCGGTCGAAGGCGCAGCGGCAGTGGCCGAGGCGTTCGCGGCCGGAGAGATCGACTACCGTTCGTTGTATCAGGTTCCACGGGAGCGATACCTCGAGAAGCTGGACGATCTGACCGGTCGGGAGGCTTAATCGGCTCGGGGGTGTACGAACCGCCAATGACTCAACTCACGCTCGTCGGGACGCGCCTGGCCGAGATCGGGCAGACGTTCGTCTATCAGGGACCGGCCGACGCTTGCGAGGGGTGTCCCTACCGTGACCAGTGTCTCAACCTCACGTCTGGCCGGAAGTACGAGATCGTCGATGTCAGGGACAACGCCAGTGTGCTCGAATGTGGCGTCCACGACACGGGCGTCCAGGCCGTCGACGTCGAACCGGCACCGATCCAGGCTAACGTCGCTTCTAAGGGGGCCTACGCCGGCAGCAAAGCACAGCTTGAGGGGCCCTGCCCCTACACCGAGTGCCCGAGCCACGAGTACTGTGAGCCGGCCGGCGCGGAGTTCGACGATCAGTACACTATCGACGAAGTACTGGGAGAGCCCCCTCACGACTACTGCATGCTCGATCGGGATCTGACGATGGTCAAGTTCGCGCCTCCTGACAACGCCTGATAGTGGTCGCTATAAGTCTATTCCGGATCGACCGCACGGAGTCGTGCGGTCGCACCGGTAAATCGTTATAGCGACCACTATGATACTGACAGATAAAAGGGTGAGCAGAACGTCTACGCCGAGCTATCCCGCTTTTTGGCTGCGTAGCCGAAGACGTCCTCGTACCCGTACGCCGAGAGCAACACGGGGTAGAAGGGCTCGTCGGCGACGACAGTGTCACCGTCGACCGCGGCGAAAGCGTCGCCGGCCTCCACGCGCTCGAAGTTCGAGACGAACACCTCGTAGTCCTGGGCGTCGTCCTTCGGAACGACGTCATTCAGCTGGTAAACGGAGTGATCCTGTGGTTCGAGCGGGGGCTCGTCGGCCAACACACCCGTTGCGCGCAGGAACTCTCGAACGACCCGGGTTGCGTTGTCAGCGGCGGTCGTCGAACCCTGGTAACCGGCCTCGACCTCGACCAATCGCGTGACTGACTCGAACAGGCGGCCGTCGTCGAATGGCCCCGTCTCGACGACAGCGTCGACCGATAGCCGACTCGATAGCTCCAGTGGATCACCGGCCGCTTCCTGAACAATCGCGAACGGCTTTTCGTAGGATTGTGTCGAGTGCAGCGCCAGCGTCGTACAGCCGGCCAGTTCGGCCGTCAGTTCGGCCGCGAGCCGCGACTCGTGGGTCGGCCCGTCGGGATCGCCAGGGAACGCCCGATTCAGGTCCTCCTCGACGTAGCGGGTCTCGGCGTCCAGCGCCGCCTCGTTGGCGACGATCAGCTTGACCGGCCGCCCGACGGCCGGTCTCGATTCCAGCAACCGCTCGATCGCCGTTACGCCACAGGGTTCGTCACCGTGGATGGCCCCGACGACGGCGACAGCGGGTTCGCCTTCGCCGAGCTGTTCGATCCGCATTGACACGGGATTGGGGAGTGGTCTACTTATGTGACTTGTTCTGCTCTTCCCGCGGAGTCGAAACCCCGTCAGGCTTAAATACCCCTCAGGCGAAGCGGGGAACGTTCCGATGCCGAAAGTAGAGATCAACGTTCCGGAGCATCTGGAGATGCAGATCGCCCAGCTCGTCGAGAAGGGCGAGTTTCTCAACCGCGAAGAGGCGATCGAGGATCTTCTCTCGACCGGACTGAAGGCGTACAAGACAAGCGGTCCCATGGACGACGAGGACGAGCCGGGACTGGAAGACGACGGAATGATGGGCCACGACGACGAATACGTGTTCTAGAACGGCCGCCACGCGTGTCTGGTAGACTCTGGCGGGCAATCCTTAAGCCAGCGTCTCTACATATCTATACACACAGATGCACAAAGACGAGCTTCTGGAGCTCCACGAACACATGGTGACGATCATGGAGTACTTCCAGGAACAGGAGCACGTCGAGGACGGACTGTTCGACCCTTACGAGGAACTCGACGTAACGCCGTCGGACGTCCACAAGTCCAAAAGCGAGCACAAACACGCCGTGTTCGTCCTCGGCAACGCCTTGGCCAACGCGATGAGCGACGACGAGTTCTCCGACGCCGGCCGCATCGGCAAGCGGATGAAGGAACTCGCTGAGGACGCCGAATCGAAGATATAGTCGGAGCGCGGATCCCGAGCTATTCGAAGCGTGGATCCCGGCGGGCCGCGAACGCCGCGACTCCTTCCTCGAAGTCATCCGTGTCGGCCAGTCGTGACTGCGCCCCGGCCTCGGCGGCGAGCGCTACGTCCAGATCATCGTGATCGGCCCGAACCAGTTCCTTCGCGGTTGTCATTGCGTCCACTGGACCGGTCGAGAGATCGGCCAGCAACGCGGCCAGGTCGTCCGTGAACGACGCTGCCGGATACACTCGGGTAAAAAGTCCCAGATCGGCCGCGCGGTCGACCCCGAGCAGTTCGCCGGTGTATAGCAACTCTAAAGCGACGCCTCGGCCGGCCACCCGCGGGAGCAGGTAGGTCGCGCCCGCAGCGGCGGCAAGTCCGAATCGCCGGAAGCCAAACCCGATCGACGCCTCGGAACTGGCGATACGGAGGTCACAGGCCAGAGCCAGACACGCACCCTCCCCGAAAGCCGGGCCGTCGACGGCCGCGACCGTCGGCAGTGGACAGTCGTGGACAGCACGGATCGCGTCGGCGGTCGAATCCAACCGCTCGCGCCAGCCCGCTTTGTCGAGCTCTCCCTGTACGAACGCGACGTGTGCACCCACGTCGCCACTCGCGCTGAAGGTATCTCCGTCCCCGCGGATCAGCACACACCGGGCGTCCGTCTCCTCGATTCCCTCGAGCGCCTCGACCAGCCGATCAGCGGTCCGTGCGGTGAGCGCGTTGCGCTGTTCCGGATCGTCGAGCGTGCAGATCACGACCCGATCCGACCGGTCGACAGTGAGCGTCATGGCTCCGTGGTGGGCGCAACCGGGCAAAAGCCTTGCCGACCGCCCCACCAGTTTGGCGGTGCTTTCAGAAGGGCCCGGCTCGATGACACACTATGCGCATCCACTGGCACCGACGGGACCTTCGGATCGCGGACAACCGCGCGCTCGTCGACGCCGACACGCCGGGTCCCGTCGTCCCGCTTTTCGTCTTCGACGCTGACGTTCTCGCACACGCTGGACCGCCGCGGGTCGCGTTTATGCTCGATGCCCTGCGGTCGCTTCGAGAAACCTACCGAGAACGCGGTAGCGACCTGTTGATCCGCCACGGAGATCCCCGAGCGGTCGTCCCGACCGTCGCCGAGGAGTTCGACGCCGACGCAGTCACGTGGAGCCGGGACTACTCCGGGCTCGCCAGAGAGCGTGACGCAGCCGTCCGACAGGCGCTGGATGACGCCGATGTCTCTCGGGAGGCGATCCACGACGCCGTCTGTCACGAACCCGGTGCGATACGCACCAACGACGGCGATCCCTACTCGGTGTTCACCTACTTCGGACGCAAGTGGCACGACCGCGAGAAACGCTCGCCGGCCGACCCCCCGGCGGCCAACGAGCTGGCTGATATTCGTGACGACGAACCGATCCCGACGCTCGGGGGACTGGGGTTCGAACAACCCGAGGCGGACATCCTTCCAGCGAGTACCGAGGCCGCCAGGGAGCGCCTGACAGAGTTCTGTAGCGAGGACATCTACCGTTACGACGACCGCCGAGACTATCCCGCCGACGAGTGCACCTCCGGACTTTCCCCGCATCTGAAGTTCGGGACGATTGGCATCCGGGAAGTTCATGCGGCTACCGAGGACGCCAAAGCCAAGGCAAGCGGCGACCGTCGAGAGTCCGTCGAGGAGTTCCAGGACCAGCTGGCCTGGCGGGAGTTCTACACGCAGGTCCTGTATTTCAATCCAGACGTCGTGACGGAGAATTACAAGGAGTACGAGCACGAGATCGCGTGGCGCGACGATCCCGACGCCCTCCAGGCCTGGAAGGACGGTCGGACGGGCTATCCGATCGTCGATGCGGGGATGCGGCAACTACGCGCGGAGGCGTACATGCACAACCGAGTTCGGATGATCGTCGCCTCCTTTTTGACGAAGGATCTACTGATCGACTGGCGGGAGGGATACGAGTGGTTCCGGGAGAAACTGGTCGATCACGATACCGCGAACGACAACGGTGGCTGGCAGTGGGCTGCCTCGACGGGGACTGACGCCCAGCCGTATTTCCGGATCTTCAATCCGATGACTCAGGGTGAACGCTACGATCCGGACGCTGAGTACATCAAGACCTACGTGCCCGAACTACGCGAAGCCGACCCGGCGATCATTCACTCTTGGCACGAGGCCTCCCTCACCCAGCGTCGGTCGGCCGCGCCCGATTATCCCAACCCGATCGTCGATCACGGACAGCGTCGAGAGCAGGCGATAGAGATGTTCGAGAGTGCGCGAGGAGAAGGATAGTTGCGATTATACGATGGCGGTCCAGATCGGCTCGACGAACTGGAACAGGCTGAGATAGCCAATGTACAGCAGCGCAAGTAGCGATGCACCTATCGCGCCCTTGGGGGCGTCCAGCGAGACCTCACGGCGGAGTTCCGCGTTCCGAGCCTCGAACTCGAAGAAGTCGGTGATGAATAGACCCAGAACGAGCGTCGTGGCGACGATGCCGGACTCCTGACTGAGCGTCGTGTAGTAAAAGGAGACGAGCAACAGCGCGACGTTCGAGGCGATGTGGATCGGGTGTCGAGAGAGGCTCTCGACTTCGTCTGCGGCTTCGCTGACGTGCCGGCTGTGAGCCAGGACCCGTGTAATCATGTTCACGAGTAGCAACGCGAGCAGCAGATACTCGACCGTCGATACGGCACCGACGACGGCATCGACTGCGCCGAGTGCCCCCGGAAGCTGGTACGCTGAAGCGGACATGTGCTTCCCTGGGAGCCAGATCCATTAAGATGTTTCTCCTTTCACAACGCTTCACTGGGCCGTTTACCGGAACTATTCTCCGGTTTCGGCGTCGGATACTGAATTGACATACAATAGTTCCTATCCGAACTGACAGGTTCATTCGGGCCCGTCACGAGGCGAGCCGTCGGGGGTGTCGAAACACGACCGGCTCTCGGGTACGCGATGGATCGTCAGCGTATCCGTAACACCGATCTCGACGGGGACGTTCGGGGGAACCGTCCCAACGATCCGGTCGTCGGCCAGCAGCGAGACGGCCGCTTCCTCGCGCGTGACCCGCCCCACGACTATCGGTTCGTCCTCGGACAGCGGGACGACCCAGCTATCCAGTGAGGTCGCGAACGGAGCCACAGGGACGACTGCGGCCGCCTCGACCGTGGGATCGAAGACCGGGGCGTCGAGCCGTCGGGCGTACCCGGCGGTCCCGGCCGGGGTCGCGACGACGAACCCGTCGGCCCGGAACCGCCCGATCTCGTCGGCCGGAGTCGACAGGTCGAACTCCGAGATGTGGGCGGCCTCCTCGGTGACAAGCATCACGTCTAGCAACGCCCGCGCCCTGTGATCGCTATCGACGTCGACCCCGAGAATCGGTAACTCGATTTCCGTCGTCTCCTCACGCCACACGCTTTCTAGCGCGTCGTCCAGTTTCGATTCGGGGACTGAGTGGACACCGGTGCCGGCGTCGATCGGCAGAACTGGGGTCGAACACCCCTGTCGAGCGATATCGAGCAGCGCGGACTCGCCGACCGCGACGACGACGTCGGCAGCGTCTGGGGCCTCCACTGCTGGCACGTCAGCGGGAGCCTGAAGGTCCCCGGCGACGTAGACGCGTCGGTCGTCCGCCCAGCCGTCACTCATATCTCGGGGGTGGGTCAGGGCACTCAAAAAGGCACCGCACCAGGGGCAATCCTGCGGGCTGCCAGGGTCCTGTTGTAAGTCAAATTCTTCTCGATCACCTAACGGTGGACAGCCATGACGGTATATAGTTTCATAGTGATTACTGTAACGATTTACCGGTACGACCGCACGAGAGCGTGCGGTCGACCCGGAACAGACTTACAGTAATCAGTATCAGTAGGCACAACCAGGCGTTTCCCCGTGACGTCCGTCGAACGGTCCGTGTTCTGCGATTCGTGTGGATTGCAGGTCACCGTCGAGAGCGGATCGCATCGGCCAGGTCCGCCATCGTTTGTCGGGTCAGCTGCGATCGGATCGCCTCGCGGTCACCCTCGAAGCGATAACGCTGGACTGTCGTCCCGGAGTCGCCGCTCTCCCAGGGTGCGGCGTAGGCGACAGCGACGAAGACCGTGCCGACAGGTTTGTCGGGGGTACCGCCGCCCGGCCCCGCGATTCCGGTGTTGGCCACGCCCCAGGTCACGTCCGCAGTGTCGCGAGCGGCCTTCGCGAGCTCCGCCGTGACGGCTTCGCTGACTGCGCCGTGGTGATCGAGCGTCTCCCGATCGACGGCCGTCAGCGTTCGAAGCGCGTCGTAGTCGTAGGGCACGAGCACGCGGTCCAGGTAGTCGCTGGTCCCCGGAACGGCGGTCAGTGTCGTGCCGACGCGTCCGCCAGTGCAGGTCTCGACGACGGCCAGACTCTCCCCAGCGTCGCGCAGACTGTCACCGACGTGCCCGGCGAGTCGGTCGTCGTCGTCTCGCTCATTCATACAGGGTAGGAGCGTCGCGAGATAGGTGTTAGTTAGGGTCGACAGGCCGGAAGATCCTGTCTCGGGGACCGCGCCGTGGCTCCGATATTCACTTAAGTACCGGTCCAGTACAGTCGGATAATGATAGAGGCCACGAGCGCGGGAGCCATCCTCTTTCGCGACACGCGTGGCCGGCGTGAATACCTCCTGCTGAAGAGCCGGCCCGGCGACTGGGAGTTCCCCAAGGGCGGGGTCGAAGGCGGCGAGGAGCTACAGCAGACCGCCATCCGCGAAGTGAAAGAGGAGGCCGGGATCGAGAACTTCCGGCTCATCGATGGTTTCCGCGAGGACTACGACTACGTGTTCGAGGCAGACGGTAATACCATCCACAAGACCGTCCACCTCTTCATCGCCAAGTCCTACGAGGCGAGTGCAGAACTGTCGACCGAACACCGCGACCTGCAGTGGCGCGACTACGAGCAAGCCATCAACACCGTCACTCAGGACGGCCCCCGTGAGATCCTGCGTGAGGCTCACGAGTTCATCGACGAAAAGAAAGAAGCGGGCGAGATCTAGGCCGGCAGCGATACGGTTTTCGGTATCGGGGGTCTGCAGTCGCACGTGGACCCGGACAGCGAGTTCGTCTTCGAACTGCAGGTGTGCCAGTGGGCCGAACGGTCCTGGCCGCCCGACAGCGAGCGTCGTCGACCACTCGTCGTCGCGCGTCAACTCGGGACGAGTAGACGTCGCTGGGACACGATCGTGATCGAGTGCGATCCCGAGGGGCTTCGCGAGCGAGCGAAGTTCGGTCACCAGCGACTCGACTCTGATCTCCTCCACGTCGTTCGCCACGCACCCACCGACTGGGCGTGGTATCGCGACTCACTGCCGGATCCGGGGTATCCCTGGCGATACGTCCGCGAGGCCATCCATCGGGCCGCCGACCGTGGGGTGATCGAGACGCGAAAGCGAGGGAACCGGCTCCAGATCCGACGCCGGTGGGCGTATCCCGACTGGTTCGAGCGGATCGTCGCGATCGAGAACAAACCCGATCTCGACGCCAGCGCCGCGCGGGCGCTGGCCGGACAGCTCCAGCAGGACGTGGCGCTGGCGCTGGCCGACGAGATCTGGGTAGCGACCGTTGGCGAGGATCCACAGCGAGCCCTGCTAGAGGACGTGCCTGTCGAGGCAGGTATCCTCGTGGTAGCAGACGGAGACGCGCGGGCGATCTGGCAACCGCGAACGCTCGCCGTGGCGGATCCGGGGACTCGTATTGAGGACCGACCAGACGGTGGCGACCACGACGCTTCGGCCGCCCGGTTCTCCTACGCGGAGCCGTCATGGAAAGCCGAGAAGCGCCTGGAGATCGCCGAACGCGCCTACGAGCGCGGATGGCGTGCCTACGCCGGGACCATGCGGCCCGATTGTCGGCATTTCGAACTTCGCGACGTCCACGAGGGGTTCCTGCCGGCCTGTGACGCGAAGTCGTACTACCAGACCGCCGCGGAGTGTCGTGGCAGTTGTCCTGAATACGAGCCTGAGCCCCCGGCCTGGCGGACGAAGGGATGGCCCATCGAGGGCGGCCCGGGGGCGGGGATCAAACGGTTGCTCGATCGCCAGCGACGGCGGTTTCGCCCCGGGCTCGGGGACGGAACGAGTACCGGGAAATAGGCTGGAGCAGGAATCTGACGTGTTCGTCACACCGTGCTGCATATCCCTACGAACGACCCGTCGGCAGTGTCACTCCAGTTCGTCGACGGTCAACTCCGAGCGATCGACCATCAGTCGGAACGTCGGAACCGTCTTGCGGACGCGCTCGACGACGCCTTTGTCGACCAGGCTGTGGAGTGCGGAGCGGACGTCGTCGACCCCGTATTCGTCGTACTCGGCGGCTTCGAGCGCGTGGTAGACGGCGACGACGCTCTGGGTTTCTTCTTCTGGCCCGGCGATCACGTCGAGGATCCGGGCCTGGACCGGCGGGACTGTGACGTGCTGGTCGTCTTCGGTTCCGTCGACGAGCCCTGCATCTCTGACGATCTGTGTCCCCTCCGGTGTCGCACAGATCAGACTGTCCTCGTTGCGGTAGTAGTAATCTTTCAGCTCGTTTTCGAGATACTGGTGAACCTCACTGCCGCTGTCCATCTCCCACCGTTCCTGGAGTTCGCCGTTCTTGGTCGGCTGTAGCGCCACGACGTCGGCCAAGCGTCGCTTCGCTACCTCGTCGAGTGTCATCGACTGTGACTACGCGTCGCCGGGATACAATGGTGTTGTGATCGGAGACGCTCACAACGGGGGACGCTTCGATTCAGCACGGGAGAACGTCACAACCGTTTCGCTCATAGTGATTACTGTAAGTCTGTTCCGGGTCGACCGCACGGCGTCGTGCGGTCGCACCGGTAAATCGTTACAGTAATCACTATCAGGCATGATCGCGTGCCGTTTGCATCAAATCGCTGTTGTACGCACTCCCGGCCTTTCCGTCGATGTCCATGACTATGAGGCCAGCCGAACCGTCCCTGACGGCTTCGAAGTCCGAAATCGTCTTTTCGGCCGCCGATTGGGGGTCATCCCCGGTTTCCAGGTAGTCAATTGCCTTCCTGGCGAGGGTCTCGCGGGCGATGTCTTCGCCGGCGCCGGTGGCACTGGCACCGCCGGCCTCGCTGGCGTAGAATCCCGAGCCGATCTGGGGGACGTCACCGACGCGGCCAGCTAGCGCGAACCAACGCCCACCCGTTGAGGTCGCCGTCGCGATACGGTCGCCGTCGCTAGCGACAGCCCCGACGGTGTCGTGGCCGCCGAAACGTTCGCTGACCCATGTGAGTTGTTCGTGGATCCCGGCCACGGGTGGATCGACCTCGGCCCAGCGTTCGCGGGTGCGATCGGTCCAGAGGTCGACGCCGATATCGATCCCGAACGATGCGGCCAGATCCACAGCGTGCTCACCGGAGACCAGTACGTGTGGCGTCGAGGACATGACCACTCGCGCCACCTCGACAGCGTGTTCGACGCCAGGCATCGCACAGGCTGCCCCGGCCGCTCCCCGTCCAGTCATGATCCCTGCGTCCGTCCGGATTCGGCCGTCGCTCTGGACCGCGCTACCCACACCGGCGTTGAACCCCGGTGCCGACTCCAGCCACCTGATGGCCGCGACGACGGCGTCTACCGGCGAGGCGGCCTCTACCCCTCGCTTGGCTGCCTTCTCCAGGGTGTGCTGGCGATCCGATGGCTCGTCCGGCTTCGACCCTGCCCCGCCGTGAACGATGACGTCCATGCGGCTGTCTTGCGCCCCGCACGTCTTATCATCTTCCCCGCGCCGGATCGGGGTTTTCGACTGAACTGGGGAGCGCCGATCGATCAGTGTCGGGAGTTGGCACGCGACGCAATGGTAGCTCTTTTACCTGCCCTGGGCATGCGTATAGACGATTATGAGCTACGAGTACGACCAGGTCGAAGTGCCCGAGGACGGGCAACCAATCGAAGTAATCGACGAAGCGGACGACGTTCTCGATATCCCGGCGAACCCGATCATCCCGATCATCCACGGCGACGGGATCGGCAAGGACGTGGGTCCGGCCGCCCAGAAGGTCCTGAACGCCGCAGCCGAAGCGACCGGCCGCGAGATCGCGTGGATGCGGGTCTACGCCGGCGAGTCCGGCCGCGAGCACTACGACGAGAACCTGCCTGACGACACTGTCAACGCTATCGACAAGTTCCGCGTCGCTATCAAGGGCCCGCTCACGACGCCTGTCGGTGCCGGATTCCGCTCGCTGAACGTCGCACTTCGACAGACGCTTGACTTCTACGCCAACGTCCGGCCGACCTACTACCTCGACGGCGTCCCCTCGCCGATGAAGGCGCCCGAAGAGATGGATATGGTGACTTTCCGGGAGAACACCGAGGACGTCTACGCCGGCATCGAGTGGGAGGCCGGCACCGAGGAAGTCGAGCAAGTCCGGGAGTTCGTCGAGGACGAGATGGGATTCGACGAGACGATGCACGACGGTCCGATCGGCATCGGTATCAAGCCGATCACGGAATTCGGTTCCAAACGCCTCGTGCGCAAGGCCATCGACTACGCTATCGAGCACGACCGCGACAAGGTCACGCTGGTCCACAAGGGCAACATCATGAAGTTCACCGAGGGGCAGTTCGGTGACTGGGGCATGGAAGTCGCCCAGGAAGAGTACCCCGACGAAGAGGTCTTCGCCGCGCCCGATTCGCTGTGGGAGACCCAGGACGAGGTCGACATTCCCGAGGATGCCGTCATGGTCGAGGAGCGCCTCGCCGACGCGATGCTCCAGTGGATGCAGCTCCGGACCGACGAGTTCGACGTACTGGCGATGCCGAATCTCAACGGCGACTACCTCTCCGACGCCGCCGGCGCTCAGATCGGCGGCCTCGGTATCGCACCCGGTGCGAACTTCGGTGACGCCCGCGTGCTCGCGGAACCGGTTCACGGTTCTGCGCCGAAACGGGCCGGCCAGAACATGGCCAACCCCACCGCGATGATCCTCTCCGGTCGCCTGATGTTCGATTACATGGGCTGGAACGAGGCTGCCGATCTCGTCCGGGACGCCGTCGAGGAGACCATTTCCTCGGGCAAGGTCACCTATGACCTCGAACGCCAGCTCGAAGACGCCGAGAAGCTCGGCACCGAGGCATACGCCGAGGAGATCGTCGCAAATATCGAGAAACTGGCCTGACTGATCCGTTCAGAATCCGAGCTGTGCGGCGTGCTTGTCGAGTACGTCCCCGATCGTGATATCCTTGGGTTCGAGTTCGTAGCGTACCCGAACGACCGGGACACCCACGTCCAGTATCCGATCCAGATCCGTCGGGGTCCCGGAAACGACGGCGTCCGGGTCCGCATTCAGGATCGTGGTCTCCAGATCCGCGATCTGCCTCTCGCTGTACCCCATCGCCGGCACCACGTCGTCGAGGTGGTCGTACTTCTCGAACACGGGGACGAGTGATCCGGTTGCGTAGGGTCGCGGGTCGATTACCTCGCCCGCCCCGTATTCTCGGGCTGCAATGAGTCCCGCACCGGAGGGTGCGTCCCCGTGGGTTACGGTCGGTCCGTCCTCGACGACCAGGACGCGCCGCCCCTCGATGGCGTCGCCGTCGGCCGTGATGACTGAGTCGGCGTGAATGATCTCGGCCTCGGGGTTGGTCGCGCTAACGTTCTCCTCGACTTCCTCTATCCCGCGCGCTTCGGCGGTGTTTTCCTTGTTGATGAGGACGTAATCCGCCAGCCTGAGGTTCGTCTCTCCTGGATGGTAGCGAAGTTCGCTCCCGGGCCTGTGGGGGTCGGCGACGACGAAGTGGAGATCCGGTTCGAAGAAGGGGAGTTCGTTGTTGCCACCGTCCCAGACAATCACGTCGGCTTCCCGGCTGGCTCGGTCGAGGATGTCCCCGTAATCGACGCCAGCATAGACGACATGGCCGAGTTCGAGATGTCCCTCGTACTCTTCCCGTTCCTCGATGGTGACGCCATCCAGGTCCGAGGGCGTCTCGAAGCGCTGGACGCGCTGCTCGACGAGATCGCCGTAGGGCATCGGCTCGCGAACGACAACGACCTCGACATCGCGGTCCCGTAGCGCGCTGGCGACAGCGCGAGAAGTCTGGGATTTGCCACACCCCGTTCGGACGGCGTCGACGGCCACGACCGGTACCGGCGCGTCGAGCATCATCCTGCCGGGTCCGATCAGCCGGAAGTCCGCGCCCGCCGCAAGCGCCCGCGAGGCCAGGTGCATCACGTGCTCGTGGGAGACATCTGAATAGGAGAAGACCACCGTCTCTACGTCGCGGTCCCGGACGATCGCTTCCAGTTCGGACTCCGGTTCGATCGGGATCCCGTCCGAATAGCCCTCACCGGCGAGTTCCGGCGGATACCTGCGGTCCGGAGCCTCTTCCAGTTCGCCGACGTTCTGGGAATCAGTGTGCGTGAACGCAACGACATCGGTCCCGTCGTCGCCCCGGAAGACGGTGTTGAAGTCGTGGAAGTCCCGACCAGCTGCGCCCGCGATGAGCACTCGCGTGGGTGACATACCCGGTAGCAGACAGCCCTGGCGATTAATTCTACGGGTCCCGGCGTGCAGGCTAGCCTTTTCACCCTCCATGTCGAAGCCGCGAACATGATCGACCTGCGGAGTGACACTGTTACGAAACCCAGCAACGCGATGCGAGAGGCCGCCGCCGACGCCATGGTGGGCGACGACGTCTACGGCGAGGATCCGACCGTCAAGGAACTCGAATCACGCGCGGCCGAGATTCTGGGCAAGGAAGACGCGCTGTACGTCCCCTCGGGAACGATGGGCAATCAGATCGCCGTCCGGACCCACACCGAGCGCGGCCAGGAAGTCCTCTTGGAGCGGGAGTGTCACACTTACAAGTGGGAACTCGGCGGGATCGCCCAGCACAGCCAGGTCCAGGCCCGAACCATTGACGGCGACGAGCGCGGCGTCGTCCAACCCGGGCAGGTCCACGACGGCTACGTCGAGAGCGACCTCCACCGCCCCGGAACGGGATTGCTCGTGCTCGAAAACACCCACAACGCCAAGGGCGGGACGGCCATCGCTCCGGAGCGGATCGACGCCGCGGCCACGGCCGCCCACGAGCACGACGTCCCCTTTCATCTCGATGGGGCGCGGCTGTTCAACGCTGCGGCCGCACTGGATGTCCCGGCCGTCCGGATCGGCCGGGAGGCCGATTCAGTGATGAGCTGTCTCTCGAAGGGGCTGGGCGCACCGGTCGGCTCGATGCTCGCGGGCAGCAGCGAATTCGTCGAACGCGCCCGCCGCGTTCGCAAGCTCATGGGCGGCGGGATGCGACAGGCCGGCCTCATCGCCGCGCCGGGGCTACTCGCGCTGAAGAACCGGGATCGGCTGGACGAGGACCATCGTCGCGCCCGTGAACTCGCGGCCGGGCTGGACGAGCTTGAGGGGTTTAGCGTGCCCGAACCGGAGACGAACATCGTGCTGGTCGAGACCGACGAACCGGCCGAGGCGGTGCTGGATCGGCTGGAAGAACGAGGCGTCGCGGGCAGTGCCTTCGGCGAGCATACGATCCGGTTCTGTACGCACTGGGATATCGACGACGAAGATGTCGAGACGGTGATCGAACGCGCGAGGGAGATCTAGCGATCACGTCCGCGGCTCTGGTCCATGCCTTCCTGGAAGCCGGTCACGGTCCGGCGCAGGAACAGGTAGACGTAGAACACGAACCCGAGCATGATGGCGACGATTACGACGAGGACGGGATCGACCTCGGTACCGAAGACGCTGAACAGGGCGACTATGGGATTCATATGCGAGGTTTCCCGGCCACGCAAAAAAGACCTTTCGGGGATCTCGTGTGTCCGCTGTGTGTCGAGTAGTTACATGTAGCCGAGGTCGCGCAGGCGCTCCATCAGGTCCTCTTTGTCCTGGGCGCGGCCGGCGCGCTCGGTCGTGTTGGCCATGTCCTGCAGCCAGGCGGGCTCCTCGGCGGACTTGTCCGTCGAGACCTCACTACCGAGCGAGCGGAACCCGGCGAAATACTTGGGAGAGACCGGGACGTCTTCCTTCTCGACGCCTTCGGGCAGGTCGTCCTGGCCCTGCGGGACGTAGCCCTCTTCGGGGAAGCCCTCGACGGTATCCGGGACGACGAAGTTCCAGAAGGCCTCCCAGACATCGGCCTCGGCGAACTGGAGGATCGGCTGAACGCGGTCGTGGGGCGGATAGATGTCCGGGTCGTGCCGCGGCGAGAAGAATGTCTCGTCCGCACGCGCCTCCTGCTCGTCCCATCTGACGCCCGATAGGACAGCGTCGACGGAGTGCTCTTCGAGGGTGTCGTTGAGCGCGACCGTCTTGAGCAGGTGGTTGCCCACGTAGGTGTCCAGCAGGAACGGGAACGTGTCGTCTTCGTACTCCAGCAGGTTACGGACGTGGTGCTGGTTGTGATCCGAGAGGGCGTCGACGGGGATATCGTCTCCCGGCGAGAGGCCGTTCTCGTCGACGTAGTCGCCGACGTCAGTATTTCGTGCCCAGATGACCTCCAGGTCCCACTCTTCAGCCCAGTGATCGACGAAGTCGATGAGCTCGTCGAAGTGCTGGTAGTGGTCGATGAACACGACCGACGGGACCTCAAGGTCGAAGCGATCTGCGACCTCTTTGACGAAGTAGAGGGTGAGGGTCGAGTCCTTGCCGCCGGTCCACATCACGACCGGGTTCTCGTACTGCTCGAGGCCCTCGCGGGTGATCTCGATGGCCTTCTCGATCTTGGCCTCGATGCTCGGGAAGTCCGCGGGCTCCTGTCCCTCGCCGTCGTCGTAGTCGACGTCGAGGTACTCGGGGAATTCGACTTGCTTGGACATCGTGTAATGATATGTAATTAGACCTCGCTGTAAGTGTCTTTCGGGATCGAAGGAGGGCGACCTGATAACGTGTCTCATAGTGATTGCTGTAAGTCTGTTCCGGGTCGACCGCATGGTGTCGTGCGGTCGAACCGGCAAATCGTTACAGCAATCACTCTCAATCGCTGTCCCGGTACGTCGCTACCGTCATCTGAGAGGTCGATCTGGTGACGTCAGCCCGACTAGCGCGCCACCCGCTGTCCCGATCACGATCGGGTACGCGATCCCGGCGATGACGAGTGCGGGGACTATCTCGGGACCGGCGCTGGCACCGCCGGCGGTGACCTCGACGGCGACTACGCCGACGACGGTCGTCAGCATATAGCCGAGGACAGTACTCGCGCCGGCGAGCGCACCGTCGGCGGGCGTAGAAGCACCCGACAGCCGCGCGACACTGATCCCCGCAGCCAGCAGTACCCCGACTGGCAAGAGGTACAACAGGACGGTGAACCCGTCCTCGCCACCGATGAACGTCGCCGTTCGACTGCCCATCACCGGCAACCCCTGGAAGACGGTGTCGACGAAGTGGGCGTTGAAGAACACCCACCCGACCAGTTCGTGGGTCGCCGCCTGACCGTCCAGCAGTTCGATGAACTGGTTGAGCGACGATTCACGGAGATCGGAGGCGGTCATGAAGTACGTGACGAGATAGCCGAAAACCCACGCGACAACGCCGGCGGCCGCGCCGGGAGCGTACCGGATTACGGCGGTTCGACGGTCCGACATCTACTCACCCCCGGTTCCGGATACTCGCTCGGCGAACAGGTCCGCCGCTGGATCGATAGTCACGTAGAGCCTGACTGCGACGACGAGTAGCGGTCCCAGTGCCGCCAGCAGGAACAGGGTGTCGTAGATCCAAACGTTACTGCCGAAGAGCGTGGCCGCCAGCGGAGCTAGCCCCCAGTGGACGACCAGGACCGAGGCGAGGATGACCAGCCAGTAGACGACCGAAGCGACGTTCTCAGCGACGGGACGTGCATCGAGGGCGGTACGCGTGAGCGTCGCGAGTCCGGACGCCGCGTACGCGAGTATGCCTGCCACGGCGATGGTCCCGATCGCTCTGACGACCAGACCGAACGAGATCGCAGTCCCCGGGATCAGTCGATCGACGCCTGGAAGTAGCGTCGCCAGATACGTCAGAAAGATCAGCGCCAGTGCGCCGAACAGCACTTTTCCGACCGTCCGGGCTGTCTCCCGTTCGATACGTTTCTCTCCGCTGTCTCGTGTCGATGTCATGCCGGACGGATCATTGACCCCGGAGAGTAAATACGGGGTTGACAGTGGGGACCGATTTTGCTCGATTTCATCCGATTTGTCCCGTTGGTATTCATCCGATTTGTCCCGTTGGTATCGGGTACTGTGCCCCGATATCTGTCACTGATTCCATATGGCGAACGGGCGTAACCGACAGTCGTTTCGCGCAGGTGGCCTCTCACCGCAATGGCTTTTGCTACCCACCGGTTCCGACCGAATATGCGCGTCGTCCGTGATGAGGAAGGGAGCTACTACGTCCTGCAAGATTCGGACGGCGAGACGTGTCGTATCCGGGAGGTCACGACGGCTACATTGACAACCCGCCCGTGTGCGGAACTGTCACCGATCACGGCGGCCGATGTGCTCGGTGCCGACGGCCTCGCTGGGGCGATCGGATCTATTCGTGCCCTTGCGCTCCTGATAGAGCTTGACGTCTCCGGGCCGACATCGGCACGCGGACTCCTCGATCGGTTCGACGTCTGCGAGAGCGATCTCCACGGCGTCACAGCCCAACTCCGGACGGCAGGACTGATCGAACAGACGACTGTCCACGGAGAACGTGGGTATCGGGTGACCGAGCGTGCCAGTGACGCACTGGAACTCCCCTAACTCGGCTCGACGAGTACGGCCGAATCGAGCCGTTCGACCTGTGAACGGTTGGTCGTGGCGTCCTTCTCGACGTGGACGAGGTCGTCGGCCGCGCCGATCAACTCCTCGTCGTGACTGACGACGACGATTTGCTCGACGCCGAGTTCTCGCATCCGGCCGATCAACTCGACCAGTTGGGAGACGTGTCCCGAGTCGAGAAACACCGTCGGTTCGTCGAGCACCAGCGGCGGCATCGGAGCCGTTCCCTCGATCCCCTCGGCCAGCAGTCGGTAGATCGCACACCGTAACGAGAGGTTGAACAGCGCCCGCTCGCCGCCCGAGAGCTGCTCGGGTTCGAGCTGTTCCCCGTTCTTCTGGTAGATCGTCAGTTCGTAGTCGCCGTCGAGTTCGATCCGGTCGTAGGAGGCGTTCTGATAGACCAGATCGAACGTGTCGTTGAGCATCCGCTCGAGCGTCTCCACGTTTTGCTGGCGAAGTTCCGCCCGCAGAGTACCGTACATCGATTCTAACTGCTCGGTCTCCCCGTATAGCGATTCGAGCCGCTGGACGGTCGCTTCCAGTTCTTCGCCGCGTTCGCGAAGCTCTTTGAGCTCCTGGATCTCGTTGTTCACGCCGCCGATCCGGCTCTGGAGATCGTCCCGCTTCTCCCGGAGGTCGTCGAGTCGCTCATCGACCTGTTCAATGTAGTCCTCGGCCCGCTCTTTCTCCTCGCGGGCGCCTTCGACCTGTGACTGCTCGACCGCCTCCGCGAGTTCGGACTTGCGTTCGCGCTTCTCCGCGAGCCGCTGGCGGCGTTCCTCGTTGGTCTCTGCGAGGTCTTGCCGCCGTTCCCGAAGCCGTTCGATCTCAGTTTCGGCCTCGTTGATAGACTCCAGCGCGGCCTGTGCGTGCTCCAGTCGTTGCCGTCGCTCCTTCAGCTCGACCCGCTTTTCGTTGACCGCCCCGATCCTCTCGCGGGCGGCTTCGGCCGCTTGGGCGGCTTCCTCTGCGGACTCGCGTTTCGTCTCGGCCTCGCTCGCAAGCTCGGTCGCCGACTCCTGGAGTTCGGTCACGCGTTCGCGGTCGTCCACCAGGGCCTCCTCTTTCTCGTCGATCAGCCCTTCGACGGTCTCGCGGCGCTCGCGCAGGCGCTCGATTTCGGATTCGGCCTCCACTAGGCTCTCCGCACGGTCGAGTCGTTCTTCTAATTTCGCCCGTCGCTCGCGCAACTCCTCCCGTTCGTCTTCCATCTCCGCCAGCGCTTCTCGATCGTCCTCGATCGATTCGACGTGGGGGGATCCGTCGACGTCCTGGCCGCACTCGGGGCACTTGCCAGCCTCCAGAAGCGACTCCGCTTCTTCGATCGACTCGCGCTGTTGTTTGATCGCCGCCTCGATGTCCGCCAGTTCCTCACGGGCCGCTTCGAGTTCCGCAGCCACCGACTCCCGGTGAGTTTCGGCTTCGCCCATCCCGATCGGCGCGTCCTCGAACTGAGACCGCAACTCTTCGATCTCTTCGTCGAGTTCTTGTAATTTCTCGCGACGTTCGGCGATCGCTTCCTCGTCCTCGTTGATCTCTTCTTGGAGGTTCTCGGCCCGTTCGCGTTTCTCGGCGGCCTGTTCTTCCAGCGACTCGGCGCGCTCGCGGGTGCTCTCGGCGGCGCTCTCGTTCTCGCTCGCCTCGAGTTTGTGCGACTCAAGTTCGTCTCTGAGTTCCTCGTCGCGTTTCTCCAGTGCTGACAGCCGTTCTTCGACCGCCTCGACGCCGGCCTCGTCGAGTTCCGAGTCGGCCAGCTTCGCCTCGACAGTCTCCTCGTGTTCGTTGACCGCCGTTCGCAACTCGCCCATCTCCGATTGTAGGGATTCCCGTTCGCGTTCGGTTTCGGCGATGGTCTCCTGCAGCTCCTCGATCTCGCTTTCGAGTTCGATAAGCTCCTCGCGCTTTTCCTCGTATTCATCGAGAACGGCTTCCGCGTCTTCGAGCGTCTGGACGGCGCTCTCGCGTTGCGTCTCGAACCGCTCGATGTCCGATTCGACGTCTTGGAGGTCCGTCTCCAGTCGATTCAGGGTCTCGTGGAGGTCCTTGTCCTCCTTGGCTTCGATCTGTTCGACGACCTGCGAGAGCGCACCCTGCTTGTCGTCCCGGACACGGCCCACGCCGACCCGGGCGTCGCTCGCTCGCGAGCGGTATTCCTCCAGCTTTCCCAGCTGAAGGAGGTCGTCGAGCATATCCTGACGCTCGCCCGGAGTCGCGTTGATGAGTTTGTTGACCTCGCCTTGCCGGACGTACGCGCAGTTGACGAACGACTCGTGATCCATCCGGAGTAGTTCGGTAACGTGCGCTCGCACGTCTTGGGCCCCTTCGTAGGTCGCGCCCGGCCCTTCCAAGACGCACTCGGCGGTCGTCGGTCGGTCGCCCGTCGCCCGGATCCGACGTTTGAGGTGGTAGTTCTCACCGGCGTGGGTAAACCACAGTTCGACGATCGTCTCCTCTGCTCCGGTCGTGACGATGTCCGACAGGGTCGCATCGAGCGCCCGGGCACCGTACAGCGCGAAAAAGGAGGCCTCAAGCAGCGAGGATTTCCCGCTGCCGTTGACGCCGTGGATGACCGTCACCCCCGGTTCCAGCCGCAGATCGGCGTCCGCGTAGCATTTGAAGTTCTGCAGGGAGATACGCGTGAACCTCACAGGAACTCCTCCATCGTGGCCTGTCCGTCGCCGTCGGCGGCGGCGTCGGCCTCGGCCGTCTCGCCGTTGGTTTCCTTCTCGTCACTCTCAGACGCCGCCGAGAACGCCCCTTCGTCGGCGTCCGCGACGAACTCCTCGACGCGCTGTTCGACTTCATCGGCGACCTTCGAATCGGCGACTTTGCTCGCCCGGATGGTCTCGTCGAGGTCTCGCGCCGCCGGGCTCAGCCCTAGCTCGCGGATACGCTCGCGGACGGCGTCGTCCGGATCGGCGAAACTGACCGAGACGTCGCCCGTGTCTTCGATCTCGCGCCGATCGTTGACCCGAGCAACTAGCGCGCCTGCATCCAGTGCGACGGTCTCGATCTCCGCGGGCGTGATCGGCTCTCCTTCGCCGGTTATCGTCACGATCACGACAGCGTCTTCCAGGTCGTGTTGTTCGACCCGTTCGCGGACGCGCTCGTATCCCTCTCCGTCTTCGAGGTCCACGTCCACGAAGACGTACTCGCGGGTCGGCAACCCCCGACGCCGGATGTCGACACCGTCCTCGAAGGTCACGACGTTGTAGCCTCGGTCCTCCCGTTCGGAGGCGCTGGCGCGCTCGGTCGACCCGCAATAGGTCACCCACGCCGAGTCGACCTGCCTGCGTTTCGGCTCGTGATCGTCGCCAAGCAGCATGGCGTCGAACTCGATCGGGGCCGCCGAGAGCACCTCATCTGCGTCCCAGTCGCCGTGATCGAACGGCTGGAACAGGCCATGAGAGACCAGCACCGCGTACTCGGCGTCGTGGGGTTCGAAGTCGTACGCGAGGTCGTCCCGCTGGGATCGCGGAACGAAATCCAGCCCGTAGAAGGCCGTGTTCCCGACGATCTCTGGCTCGGCTCCCAGGCGTGTCGCCAGCCCGAGCGACTCGTACAGATCGAGCCACTGAGCTTCGCGTTTGGCCTCGTGGTTGCCGACGATTGCCAGAAACGGAATATCGGCATCGTCGAGTATCCGGAGCACCGATAGCGTGCCCATAATATCGGGCAATCCCGGGCGGCGGTCGTGAAAGAGGTCGCCGGCGTGGACCACCGCGTCGACATCTTCGGCGACGGCGTCCTCGACCACCTGCCTGAAGGCGTCGAGGAAGTCCTCCCGACGTTCAGGCTCGTGGTACTGCTGATAGCCCAGATGGGTGTCCCCGGTGTGGATAACCCGCGTCATTGGACACCCGTAAGCCGTCCCGTCCTAAAGGGGTTCCGAGATCATAGTGAAAGTGAAAGGCGAGCGTACTACCGACCGGATCGTTACTCGATTTGCAGCGAGTAGACCCGCTTGCGCGCGTCGGTGAAGGAGAACCGCGCGTCGACGACGCCGACATCTTCCAGACGGTTCAGCGCGTAGCGGACCGTCCGGCCAGGCAACAGCGTCTCTTCGGCGAGCTGGCTCTGGGTCAACTGCTCGTTGTACTCCAGGGCCTTCGCGACGAGCTTCGCGCTCGGGGGTAGCTCTCGAACCGCTTCCCAGTCGTTTTCCGGCTGTGCTTCGGCGGATACCGTCTCAGTCGTGCTCATCGTACTCCCACCGAGTGGATACAGAGTAATAATATTTTCTACTTTGAAATATAACTGATAAGCATCCGAAACGGTCTTTCGCATGGGCAGCACCTGACATTACCCGAAACCTCTTATGAACACATCCACTACCCAGGGGGTAATGACGGACACCGTGGACGACGTCAATCTCCCGTACGACGACGACGCCTCCCAGCAGGAGAAGATCGAGGCCCTGCAGGAGCGTCTCGAAGTGTTGGAGGCCCAAAACGAGGAGATGCGGGACAAGCTCCTGGACGCCAACGCCGAGAACAACAAGTACCAGCAGAAACTCGAACGGCTGACTCACGAGAACAAGAAACTCAAGCAGTCGCCGCTTTTCATCGCCACTGTCCAGGAGATCACCGACGAGGGCGTCATCATCAAACAGCACGGCAACAACCAGGAGGCCCTCACCGAAGTCACCGAGGAGATGCGCGAGGAACTGGAGCCGGACGCCCGGGTCGCCGTCAACAACTCACTGTCTATCGTCAAGTCTCTCGACGACGAAACCGACGTTCGCGCACGTGTAATGCAGGTTGATGCCAGTCCGGACGTCGGCTATAGCGACATCGGCGGCATCGAAGAGCAGATCGAAGAAGTGCGGGAGACCGTCGAGATGCCGCTGAAGAACCCCGAGATGTTCGACGAGGTCGGAATCGATCCGCCCAGCGGCGTCCTGCTCCACGGCCCGCCCGGAACGGGTAAGACGATGATGGCCAAGGCCGTCGCCAACCAGACCGACGCCACCTTCATCAAGATGGCCGGCTCCGAACTGGTCCACAAGTTCATCGGTGAGGGGGCTAAACTGGTCCGGGACCTGTTCGAATTGGCTCGTCAGCACGAGCCCGCGGTCATCTTCATCGACGAGATCGACGCCATCGCCGCCAAGCGAACCGAATCGAAGACCTCCGGCGACGCCGAGGTCCAGCGGACGATGATGCAACTGCTCAGCGAGATGGACGGCTTCGAGGACCGCGGCCAGATCAGTATCATCGCCGCGACCAACCGCTTCGACATGCTCGATCGGGCGATCTTGCGCCCCGGTCGGTTCGACCGGCTCATCGAAGTGCCCAAACCCGACGCCGAGGGCCGCGAGCAGATCTTCCGGATCCACACCCGGGACATGAACCTCGCCGAGACGGTCGACTTCGAGTCGTTGGCCGAGGAGACCGGCGAAGCGTCCGGTGCCGACATCAAGGCTGTCTGTACCGAGGCGGGGATGTTCGCCATCCGCGACGACCGCACCGAGATCGTCGAGCAGGACTTCCACGACGCCTGGGAGAAGATCCAGCAGGAAGCCGAGGACGACGAGGACGTCTCACGAACCTTCCACTGATCGCGTCGACGGCCTCCGTTTTTCGCGTAGTGCTGTCCGTTTTCCTCAGATTCGAGACCGGGTTCGAAGAGAAACCGTTTAGTGGATCACCGCGAAGAGTAACATGGGAACACACGACCGCAAATCTGACACGCCGTCCGCTTGGGCGGCTCGGGATTGCGGGCGTGTCCGGCGTCACGCGCCAACTGTGCGCACTACGCCACACGTACAGCGGTCAGTGTCGTTCCAATCAGAACAATGGCACGAATGCATACACGCCGCCGCGGCTCGTCCAGTTCGGACAAGCCTGTGGCAGACGAACCGCCGGAGTGGAGTGACGTAGACGAAGCCGCCATCGAGGAGCGCGTCGTCGAGCTGGCCGAGGACGGCCACAGCCCCAGCCAGATCGGGCTGAAGCTGCGCGACGAGGGCGTTCAGGGCACGCCAGTGCCGGACGTCAAGCTCGCGACCGGCAAGAAGATCACTGAGATCCTCGAGGAGAACGACGCCGAGCCGGAGATCCCCGAGGATCTCTACAACCTCTTCGTGCGCGCTGTCCGCCTGCGCGAACACATGGACGAGAACCCGGGCGACCACCAGAACAAGCGCGCGCTTCAGAACACCGAGTCGAAGATCCGTCGCCTGGTCGATTACTATCGCGGCGACGAACTCGACGAGGAGTTCACCTACAGCTACGACGTCGCCAAAGAGCACCTCGAGTAGATGTCCACCACCGGTCGAACCGCCGAGGACTCCCCCACCGCCAGCGACGTCGCTACCCGGCTCCAGACAACCGAGTTTGTTCGGTTGGTCTCGGCCGCTGACGCCGACTCGCTGGCCGCCAGTGGCGTCCTCGCCCGCTCGCTTTCGGCCGTCGACGTCCCCTTCCAGGTGAGCGTCGCCCGACCGTGGGCGCGGGCCGATCGGACAACCGAGGCCGACGCGACTGTCTCACTCGGGCCGGTCGGAATCGATGCGGACCTGTCGATCCCCGGCGTCTCGGCATCCGCAAGCGCTACCGCCTTCGAGGCTGCACGCGAGATCGACGCCGACAGCGCCGAACCGGTGCTTGCACTCGCCGGTGCTCGGGGGGCCGACGGACCGACGACGCCTACGCTCGCCGACATCGCAGGACTCGACCGCCGACCCGGGGTCGCCGTACCGACGGCTGAGCTCACTGACGGGCTGGCGCACACGACGTTGACGCACGCGCCGTTCTCCGGTGATCCGGAAGCGGCTACCGATGCCCTCGGCGAGATTGATTCGGAAGCCGAAGACCGTGATCGACGCGTCGCCTCGCTGCTCGCGCTGGCTGTCCTCGACGACGAGGCTGCAGGCGAGCGGGCCGCCGAGACGATCGGTGCCGCGCTCCGGCCATACGAGGGTGGCCCCTTCGAGACGATCGGCGGCTATGCCGACGTGCTCGAAGCCACAGTACGGGAAGACCCGGGAACAGCCGTCGCGCTAGCGCTCGGTCACGACGTGACTGACGCCGCGCTTTCGGCCTGGCGTCGCCACGCCCGAAGCGCACACGCGGCCGTCGAGGCCGCGACGACAGGCCGGTACGATGGGCTGTTCGTCGCCCGCGACGACGGTGACGTCCCGGTTGAGACGGTCGCGCGACTGGTCCGGGACGTCCAATCGCCCGAGCCGGTCGTGCTCGCGCTGACCGACGGTCGGGCCGCCGCGGCCGCGACGCGCGAGGCCGAAGTCGACCTCGAGGCGATCTTCGAGGAGGCGATCGATCAACTCGGCGGCGGGACGGCGTTCGGTACTCCGTCTCGGGCCGTCGCCAGCGTCGAGGCCGAAACGGCAGACGTGATCGTGGCGGTCCGGGAGGCGATGCAGATATGAGTGGCCGCACGCTCGTCGTCCGGACGACACACGACGATCCTGAGGCGATCGCGGCCGCGGTCCAGCCGGACAACACCGACGACATGCATACGAGCGTCGACCGAACGACGATCGAGACGGCGATCGACCGGGAGACGACGAGTGGACTACAGGCAACAGCCGACGATTACGTCGTCAACATCCACGTCGCAGTACAGTGTACGACTAACCAACCCAACGACAACACATCATGAGCGAACGATCCGTATCCAAGCAGAAGCAGCAGAAACGGTGGTACACCGTCCTCGCCCCCGAGCAGTTCGGGCGGGAGGAACTCGGTTCCACACCGGCAGAGGAAACAGAACAGGTTCTCGGTCGTCAGATCGAGACCACGCTGGGCGACCTTCGGAATGACGCCAGCGAGAACAATACCAAACTGACGTTCAAGATCAACGACGTCGGCAGCGACACGGCCTACACCGAGTTCATCAAGCACGAACTCACCCGTGACTACGTTCGGAGTCTGGTCCGCCGTGGCTCCTCGAAGATCGAGGCGTTCGTCACGGTGCTGACGACCGACGACTACCGCGTCCAGATCCAGCCCGTCGCGCTCACAACGAAGAAAGCCGACGAGAGCCAGGAGAAGGCAATTCGTCGGACGATGATCGACATGGTCCAGGAGACTGGCACCGAGCACACCTTCGAGGACCTCGTCGACAGTGTCGTCGAGGGCCGTCTCTCCTCGGCGATTTACAACGAGGCCAAGACCATCTACCCGCTACGTCGCGTCGAGATTCAGAAGGCAACCCTCGAGGCTCGCCCCGAGGAAGTCGCCGCCGAAGAGGAGACCAGCGTCGCCGTCGAGGAAGAGGACGTCGCCGTCGAAGAATAACCGGTTTTCGTCGCGTTTCGGCCCGTTGAGGGCACGCAATTCGATGGCGGATAAGCCGTCGAAGCAGTCCTACTCGATTAGTTCGATTGTGCCGACCATCCCGCCGCTCTCGTGTGGAATGCAGAAGTACTCGTAGGTACCGGGCACCTCGGCCGTGTAGCTGAAGGTGTCCCCGCCGTAGAGGTTGCCGCCGCCGCTTTTGTGCCACTGTTCGCGAGCGGCGGCCTCGGTGTCGAAACCGCCGCTCGCGAAGTACTCGGCTTCGTCCGGAATGCCGCGCTCGTAGGCCGTAACAGTGTGGGCGCGGGAGTTGGTGTTCCGCCAGACGATAGTCGTCCCGACTTCGACTTCCAAGCTCTCGGGCTTGAAGGCCATCGAGGTCATGCCGATGTCGTACTCGGTTTGACCGGCTCCAAGACCCAGACAGCCACCGGTAAGCGTCGCCGCTCCACTGGCGAGAAACGCCCGTCGATCCATATCCTCGTCTGAGTGCTCGATCGATAAATGGCTCCCGGTCGGGCCGACGTGGATCGAATCGACTAAGGGAACCCTCGGCGACGGATCGGGTATGCAGCTACGGCCCCGATTTCTCGGTCGACTCGGCGTGGCTGACGCCGTGACCGTCGCCAACGCCGCACTCGGGTTCGCCGCCGCCGTGGCCGCGACAGTCGATCCGGGACTGGCCGCGCGACTTATCCTGCTGGCGGCGATCGCCGACGGACTCGACGGGGTGCTTGCCCGCGTCTACGGGAGCACGCAGGTCGGCGAGTACGTCGACTCGCTTGCCGACGTCGCCTCCTTCGGGGTCGCGCCAGCGGTGTTCGTCTACGCCGTCGCCAGAGAGGAGTGGACTCTGGAACTTGCGACAGTCACGACTACGGAGGCTGTCGCGCTCGGGATTCCGGCGCTGTTCGTCGCTGCAGCAGTCGTCCGCCTGGGAATGTACACCGCCTACGATCTCGACGAGCGGACGACTCGGGGCGTCCAGACGACGCTGGCTGCGACGGTGCTCGCGGCAGCGTATCTTTCCGGGATCACGAATGCGATGGTGTTTCTCGGGGCGACTGGTCTGTTCGTCTACTTGATGATCACTTCGATCGAGTATCCCGAATTAGCTGAGCGGGACGCACTGGCGATGGGTGTCATCCAGTTCGGGGCCGTCCTCTTCCCGACGGTCCTCTCGCGGGCATTCCCACGGGCGTTGCTCTTCGCGGCGCTGGCGTATCTGTTACTCGCGCCTCTGTTTTACGGCAAACGGCCGAGGTAGCTGATCGGGATCAGTGTCATCGACCGAGGAATCAGCCCCGAGATTGCAAGACTGGTTTGGATCTCCCCGGTAAAATCACACGCTGATACCGATAACCGGAAGGGAAACGCTCTTGCCCGAGACAGTCACATTCACGGGCATGAGCAACGGGGACGACGAAGACACAGCGGACGAGGACGGATCAGACGAGGTGGAGTTGACCGACGTAACTGACTTCGAGACACGACTGGCGGAGATCAGCGAGGAGATCGATGCAGCCGAGACGGAGTGGGACCTCGAGGACATCGAAGACACGCTTTCGGACGTCGGCGAGGCTGTGGACGCGGCAGACATGCCCGGGACGACGACGCGGAGCATCCCGCGCCGACAGGCCGTCAAGGAACAGATCGAGGAATTACAGGAGAACCTCGACGCGTATCGGACACAGTACGCCGAGGACGTGACTGACGCCGTCGAGGACGTCGTCGCGACGATCCGAGAGACGCGCTGGACCGAAGACGGGTCCGAGGCCGTCGACTCGGCCGTGATAGCGTTCTTGGAGCGCGTCGACGAAGATATCGACGAATCGGTCGTCACCGCCATCCAGGATCGCGTCGACGAAGATATCGACGGCGACGGTGACGTGGCACAACTGCTGGCCGCCGCCGGCGACCCGGCCGAACTGCTCGACGGCGTGGTCCAGACCATCACGGCCAAGGCCCGCGATCCGCTTCGACGCGGCCTCGACGCCGAGACGATCGATTCGCTGTTAACGGCGGCGAACGACCTCGAGGACGCCGTCGAGGCAGCCGAGACCTGGGGAGATCTGACGGTCCGCGAACAGATGACGCGGGAGGGCTTTTACGACATTCTCACGTCTGAGCGACGCAAGGACTACCCCCCAGAGTGGAGTGCGGTCAAGCTCTACGAGAAACAGTACAAGGAGACCGGGGACGAGAACGCTATCGAGATGATCCTGCTTGCGCTGGAGAAACTCCCGGGCGGCAAAGACCACTTCATGGAGGAGAACGTCCTCGAATCCTTGGAGCGGATCGCACCGCCGGAGGCGTTCGACGACGTGGTTCCCCTCGCCAGCAAGCGCAACCAGAAGGCTATCCGCGTTCTCGGGAAGATCGGTGATCCCGAGGCCCTCGACACGTTGCTTGACTTCATCGACGGTGACGGCGATCTCTCGCTCCAGTTGACGACGTTGCGCGCGGTCGGAGCTATCGGCAGCGAGGAGGCGACCCAGACTGTCGCCAACCGGCTCGCCGCGGACGAAGCGGACATCCGGTCGGCGGCCGCCCGAGCGCTGGGTCGGATCGGCGATACGCGCGCCATCGAGCCGCTGGCGGACGTGCTCGCCGAGGATCCCGAGGACGCCGTTCGTGCGAGCGCGGCGTGGGCGCTGGTCCAGATCGGCACCGAGCGAGCCCTCGATACCCTCGAAGAGAACGCCGACGACTCATATCTCGTCCAGTCCGAGGTCGAACGCGCACCCATTTCTTCCTGAGGTTTATACCCGGAGTCGACGGCACTTCCGCGTGTGCGCCGGCTCGTCCCGTTGTTGGTCCTCGCCGTACTCGCGCTACCAGCGGCAGGTATCGCTCCGCCCACAGTTGTGACTGCAGGCGACGCCACGAAGCCGCCAACTGGTGAGGACGTTCCGGTCTCGTTGAGTAACACCGCTCCGGTGAGTAACGGTACTGCCCCTGTTCCGTCGGTCAACGGAACCTCGACGACCCCATCGATAACAGCTGTCTACCCGAACCCGATCGCCTATGGCGACCCCGGCGAGTACGTCGCCCTATCCGTGCCGGAGGACACGGATCTCGAGGCCTATCGGCTCTCTGATGACCATGGAAGTACCGAGCTTCCGAATAGAACCGTTGGCGACCGCGTCGTCCTGACCGCGAACCGTAGTGCAGTGGTGGAAACCGTGCCCGGGCCGGTTTTAGAGGTGTCGGGATTCCCGACACTCGCGAACAACGGGGAAACACTCGCTCTTACCGGGCCAGCCGGAACAGTCGATACTGTCGAGTACAGCGACGCACCCGAGGGCGATGTATTCCGCCCCGATGGCGACCGTCGGTGGCGACCGCTCGGCGCGACCGATTTCGAGCCGACTGTGGGAGAAGGCGAATCCGTCCGAGCCTTTGCGCTCCCTGATTCGTCGGGCGTCCCGCTCGATGTCGTCGAGGACGCGGACAAGCGAATATTGCTGGCGGGCTACACGTACACCTCACAGCGGGTGACAGAGGCTCTGATTGACGCCCAACGGCGAGGGGTCGATGTCGAGGTACTCGCCGACGGCGCACCGGTCGGCGGCCTGACCAACCGTAGCGCCACCGCGCTCGATCGACTGGTCGGGGCGAACGTCTCTGTCCGGGTCGTCGGCGGCGAGGGCGCGCGCTACGAGTTCCATCACCCGAAGTACGCCGTCGCTGACGACAAGGCGGTCGTTCTCACCGAGAACTGGAAGCCTGCGGGCGTCGGCGGCGCGTCTAGCCGCGGCTGGGGCGCCGTCGTCGACTCGCCCGCCGTCGTCGACGGACTCTCCCGGACCTTCCGGGCCGACGCGGGAGGGCGCGACGCCATCCCCTGGGAGTACTTTCGTCGGGGAGAGTCCTTCGAACCGTCGCAACCCTCTCGCGGTCGGTATCCCGCCCGTATCGATCCCGAGGCAGTCAGTGTCGAGCGGACGGAACTCCTGGTTGCACCCGACAACGCCGCCGGTCGGGTTCGGCGACTGCTCGCGAACGCCACTGAGTCGATCCGGGTCGTCCAGGTTTCGATCGGCGGCCGCGAGGATCAGCTGTTAGAAGAGACAATCGAAGCCGCCAGGCGTGGCGTCGAGATCGAGATCCTGTTGTCCGGGGCGTGGTACACTCGTGCGGACAATCGCCGTGTCGCCGACTATCTTCGGGGGGTCGCCGCCCGCGAGGGGCTCCCGCTGTCGGTTCGACTGGCCGACCCTGGTGGACGGTACGAGAAGATCCACGCCAAGGGCGTCGTCGTCGACGGCGACACGGTCGTCCTCGGGAGCCTCAACTGGAACGATAACGCTTACTATGACAACCGCGAGGTCGCACTCGTTCTGTATGGGGAGCAGGCGGGCGCGTACTTCGAGTCGGTGTTCGAGCGCGACTGGCACGGGGGCATCACGCGCGTGTCGGTGGGCCTACTGGCCGTCGTCGTGCTGGCGCTGGTACTGACGGGGATGGTCGTACGGAGAATCGAGTTTGCGGGGTAGCTACTCGTGGGGAAGCGACGCCGAACTCTGCAGATCAGCGTCGAGTTCGGCCTCGGTCATTTTCTCGACGAGGGCCTCGAGGATCGTCTCTCGCTTGCCGCGGACGAACTTGATCGAGCCGACGACGAGGTGGCCACCGCCGCTGACGCCAGCGCC
>JAZKRQ010000010.1:0-32921 GCA_036628575.1 Halapricum sp. | reverse complement strand
AAAACTCACGTCTTCGTTGCTCTCTGTCTCCGCTTAGCTGTCGTCATCGAGGGTGTCATAGAACGAGTAGCACACCAAAGAGCAGGGTGAACGCTGAGGTGGATGAGTTCAGCGACCCTGCAGGATGATCCTTCGGTAGACTCGTTCTTCAATGTCGTGGAGACCGAGACGCTAGCGCTGTTTGAGCACCTCTCCTTCGAGTTTCTCGAAGAGTTCGACGTGTTCGCCCCGGCGCAGACGGGGCGAACACGAGACCACGAACCACCAGAGCTGATGCGTGGCTTTCTCCACTGCTACTACAAGGACATCTACGGCATTCGTCCCGTTGAACGGGAACTTCGGAACACGGTTGTCTGGCTGAGCTGTGGGTTCGATCGACCGCCGTCCAGAGACGCGGTCGATCGCTTCCTTACCGACCTCGAACACGTCGTTAACGAGGTGTTCGACCGACTCGTCGAGCAGGCCGCCCGCCGCGGCCTGCTCGACTTGACCTACTGCATCGATTCAACCGACGTGAGGGCGATACCTGCCGATCAAGACGCGTCGAAGTGCTACGATCCAACCGACGACGAGTACTACTACGGCTACGGCTGTACGATCGTCTCGACCGGGCAAAAGATCCCGATTGCAGCCGAGTTCACCGAGAGCAAACAAGCGCCAGAGGAGACGGCGATGCGCGTCACGCGTGACGCGCTCGCCGTCGCCAAGCCGATCTGGATGGTCGGTGACAGCGCCTACGACACGCTCGACTGGCACGACCACCTGCTGGCCGCAGGGGTCGTGCCAGTCGCCCCGTACAACGCGCGAAACACCGACGATCCGAAAGACATCGAGTACAGGGTCGAAGACCGCATCGAGGAACACAGCGAGGACGTTCGGCTAAAGCAATCAACGTTGGACGAAACGTACAACCGCCGTACTGGAGTTGAACGAACCAACGAATCAGTGAAGGACTGCGGCCTCGGGCGAACGCACGCCCGAGGCCGCGTCCACGCACGAGCACAGGTGTTTCTCGCCCTGTGTCTTCGTCTCGTCGTCGCAATCACCAACTACGAACGCGGAGACAATCCGGGAAGCACGATCATCACGGTGTGAGAAGAGTTCTATGGCACCCTCGTCGTCATCGCTAATCACGAACAGGGAGGTGACATCGCCAGTCCAATCGTTGAGCTATGAGAACCCTTCTGCACGCCCGCCAGTCATAAACAGATACTCAGCGGCTGCTAATAGTGTTGACCGCTGGGACTAAGTTTGTAGTGGGACAATATTCGAAACAGTAGAAGGCAGAACACGGCCAACAGTATCTGGCGTATTTTATATGAATAACTGGTGGATTGGCTGCCACGATCGTCCCGTTTATCGACGCCTGACTGTCTCGGCCACCGGCGCTCTCCCAAATCTCGTTCACGAGAAGTTGACGTGTGCTCCCGCCGCGGTGCGCAGTCGGTAGAAACTGTTCGACTGCCTCGTTTAGCGTCCCGTTTCTGCCGAGTTCCCCGTCGTAAATTACGGAGCCGAGTCGGCACCGTTCGTCGCACCGTTCGGTGTCTAAACTGGACGAGATAGCCTGTCGGAGATCAGCCTCGTTGTACATATCCGGCCGTTCGAGGGACAGTTGGGGGACTTTGGGGGCGGCCTCGGTAGTAAGAATCGTTGTTGAGTTTTGGTACAGGGCGCTGTCATTGATCGTCCAGCCGCCGACGTAGATACACTGGTCCTCGTGACGGATGCGCTGGACGAACAGTAATGCTGGTATCGGTTCCGGACAGTCCTTGGGCTGTGCGGACACTGGTGCGATGAGCATCGGTGTGATGTTGGCTGCTCCGACACGTGTCTCTTCACCCCACGACTCCCGCTTGTCCCAAGCAAATCCGGTCACTACACCGTCTGCGAGTGAAACCCCGTCGTACTCCTTGTCGTTTTTCGTGGCGTCAAGCAGTGGGCCGATGTTGATTATTGGAGAGTCCGTCTTGTGGGCGCCACTAGCAGCGAGCAGCGTCTCATTTGGACTGAACGGTCCGGTCGTTTCAACTGGTGGCCACGGGTAGGTGATTCGTGCCGAGAGTTCCGGGACCGCCGACTCCCACTGGAAGATATTGCTACCATTGCCCTGCAGTTCGCGACCAATAGTCTCACCAGTCATCGCTCGCAGCAGTCGGGGCAGTGTAACTTGGGTGGCCAGCGCTTCATTGCTATTTCGGAGTCGCGCGTCAGGGAAGGTGACAACAAACCGCTCACAGACTGTCGCCTTGCCGCCGAGATAGTCGTACAGCGCCTGTGCCCGCTTCTGCTCCTCACTGGTAGAGTCCGACTCGCGAATCTCCGCTATCCGGTCTACCCGTGAGGCGTTGTGATTCTCCGCATGCACCAGCGAATTGATATAAGACCCATAGAGTTCAATCGACGATTCAATGCCCTGGGACTCTCCGGAAATGACAATTTCGAACTCCTCAGTCGTGTAATCCGTCTCAATCAGCGTCCGGTCAGGAAGCGGGTCCCCCACGAACAACGCCGCGGGAAAAACGTCTCTATTTGTAACGAGTACATCCTCAGCTGACTCATCAGCCGGATTCAGAACTGTATCAGTGCACCCGGCTAACCCGGTCGTTCCGACTCCAGCAACTGCTGCAAGCCACTGACGCCTACTTAGCGTTGAGAAAATCTTCTTGTTGCTGGTCTTTTTCATAAGTAAATAACACATCTATGAGTATATATACTTAGCTATGCTAATTGGAGTTCCCAACAAGTCTCTAGCGGGCGTGCAGAAAGGTTCACAAGACTGTACCGTACGATCTCTATTTCGTCATCCGCTTAAATTCTAAACTATATAATTAGAATAAATCTTATGCTGAAATCTCTAATCAGGCAGTAGAAGTGTGCTAACTATTCTGCACGCCCGCTAATTAAACGTTAGACTGAGACGTACTGTTACCTGATCCCCGGAATCGTTCGGCTAGAACCGGTCTGCGAGGGCGTATTTGCCGTTACCGTCGATCGGCCAGAGATGCCAAGGCACTACAGCCGGTGGGCTAGAGGTGCCAACCGGCACTACAGCTGGTGGGCTATATCCTCGGCGAAGTACGTCAGGATGAGATCCGCTCCGGCGCGCTTGATCGACAGCAACGACTCGTAGGCGGTCTCTTCCAGGTCGAGCCAGCCCTTGTCGGCAGCAGCGTGGAGCATCGCGTACTCCCCGGAGACGTTGTAAGCAGCGACAGGGCGGTCAAAGTTCTCGCGGACGTCTCGGACCACGTCCAGGTATGGGAGAGCGGGTTTGACCATCAACACGTCCGCGCCCTGCTGTACGTCAAGTTTGACCTCGCGGATCGCTTCGCGGCTGTTGGCGGGATCCATCTGATAGTGACGACGGTCACCGAACGCGGGCGCGCCGTCGGCGGCGTCCCGGAACGGTCCGTAGAAAGATGACTCGTATTTGGCGGCGTAGCTCATGATCGGCACCTCGGTGTAGCCACCGCCGTCCAGAGCCTGCCGGATCGCGCCGACCATCCCGTCGGTCATCGAAGAGGGAGCGATCATGTCCGCACCGGCCTCGGCGTGGGAGACGGCGATCTTCCCCAGCAGTTCGAGTGTCCGATCATTTTCTACTGTGAGCGTCGGATCCTCGTGAGCGTGCGGTTCGAGAATGCCGCAGTGACCGTGATCTGTGTACTCACACATGCAGACGTCGGTGATCACGTAGGCGTCGGTCTCGGCGCTGATCCGCCGGACAGCCTCCTGGACGACACCATCGGCGGCCCAGGCCCGGGTTCCCTCCTCGTCCTTGGACTCGGGAATACCGAAAACGATGACAGCCTCGACGCCGGTCTCGCGGATCTCCTCGACACGGGTGACGGCCTCCTCGATGGGGACACGTTCGTGGCCGGGCATCGATTCAATGGGAACGCGCTCGTCGGTCGTCGCGTCGACGAACACCGGTGCAATCAGGTCACTTGCGTCGAGGTCGATCTCGCTGACCAGGCCCCGGATCCCGTCGCGGCGGAGTCGTCGCGGGCGCTCTGTAAGGTCCATGCGTCGGTATTCGATCCAGTCCGGGAAAGCCGTAACGCTCGTCGTCGGATGGCAAGACACACCTTGGGCAGAACGATGGTCTCGGCGCTCGGTTGTGTGGCCGTTCTCAGTGACACTTCTTCAACTCTGATCACACCGCCGGTTCGGTCGCCTCGATCAGCAACTCCGTCAGGTCGACGATTTCGATGTCGTCCTCGTAGCCGCCGGTCTTGCGGCCGTCCTCGTACATCGTCGTACACATCGGACAGGCAACGACGAATCGATCGACCGCGTCGCCGGCCTCGGTATCCTCCAGCGCCTCCCGGAGGCGTTCCTCGCTGGGTTTGATCTCTTCCTCGTGGTCCATCCAGAGGCCGCCACCGCCGCCGCCACAGCAGAAGCTGTCCGACCGGTTCCGTGGCATCTCCGTCAATTCGACGCCGGTCGATTCTACGAGGTCCCGCGGCGGCTCGAAGACACCGTTGTACCGCCCGAGATGGCAAGGGTCGTGGTAAGTAACGGTGCCGTCGAGGCCAGCCGGCAAGAGGTCACCACGCTCGACCAGCTCATACAGGAATTGGGTGTAGTGGGAGACGTCGTCCTCGTCCCACTCACAGACCTCGAACTCCGGATACTCGTTTTTGAACGTGTTGTAGCTGTGAGGGTCGGTGGTGACGATGTGATCGAACTCACAGTCCTGGATGGCGGCGGCGTTGTCCTCGACGAGCATCTCGTACAGGCCCTCCTCGCCGACCCGGCGGACGTCGTTACCGGCGGTCTGTTCGGCCTCGTAGAGGATGCCATAGGAAACGTCGGCGCGCTCGAACAGTCGCGCGAGCGCCTCGGCGACCTCCTGATTTCGATCGTCGTAGCTTGGGTAATCGCCGACGTACCAGAGATACTCGACGGCCTGGTCGCGGGCGTCGGGCACCTCGAACTCCAACTGTTCAGTCCAGTCGGGCCGCTTGCGCTCGGGATCGCCGAACGTATTCCCGTGCTGGAAGACGTTCATCATCGCGTCCTGGACGTGCTCGTCCATCTGCCCGGTCTCGGTCAGCCGGCGGTTCATATCCGTGAAGTGAGTCAGATGTTCGATGGCCACGGGACAGGCGTCCATGCAGGCCATACAGGCCATACACGATTCCATCGTCGCAGAGTCGATCACGGAGGTGCCGCCATCGGCCACGATCTCGACTGTCTCGCCGCCGGCGTCGACCTGCTGGCGGTAAGACTTCAGGTCGAGAATGACGTTCTTGGGGTCGAGTGGCCGTCCCGAAGATTCGGCGGGACAGACCGACGAACAGCGGCCACAGTTGGTGCAAGCGTCCTGGTCGAGTAGTTGTTTCCAGGAAAAAGAATCGAGATCCGTCGCACCGATCTCGTCGGGGTCGAGGTCCTCGGGTACCCGGGGAAGACGCTTGCCGGCGTCTTCGTCGCTGGCCACGACGTTGACGAACGACGAGAGCATGTGGAACGGCTTGGCGTAGGGGATCGCGGCGACGAAAGCGAGTGCGAGGACGGCATGGGCCCACCATGCAACGGGATAGAACCCCTGGGCCATTCCGGGAGTCATCCCGAGCACGTCGAGGAGATCGGCGACGAACCAGCCGACGAAGCTGACGCTCTCGTATTCGGGAAAGCCCTGACCGAGAATGCGGACGCCCTCAGTAAGATAGCCGCCGACGCCCAGCAAAAAGAGCGTCCAGAGGAACAGGTCGTCTTCCAGGGAGGTGTGTTCCCCCTGGAGACGGTCCAGCCGAGAGACGTAGCGCCGCCAGAGTGCGATCGCCAGCCCAACGACGAACAGCAGACCCATGAAGTCTACGACGAGCGAATAGGAGAGATAGAAGTCACCGACGAAAAAGGAGTCGCCGAACAGGAGTCGATAGCCGTCCATATCGATCGCGAGGATCGTCGTCGCCATCAGCAGGGTCAGAAAGCCCCACATGATGAACGCGTGCATCAGCCCGCCGACGAGGTCGCGATCAAAGATGACCTGGTTCGAACCGATCTTTCTAGTCGCCGAGAGGACACGATCGGAAAGCTCGTCCAACCGCGGGAACGGGTCCTCGCTCCCGCGAGTGTACCGCGTTACGCGCTCGTAGATTCCGTACAGGAGTACCAGTATCGCGACGACTGCAAGATAGTAGAAGACGGCCTCGCCCACGGGGCCGATCTGCCAGAACGTCGGGCGGGTCACCTCGCCGGCCTGTAACGGGACTGCCATGCGCTAACGTGGCTCCTTGAGATCGCTTAAGTCTTCCCCCGGGACCGTGCCGGCTGTCAAGAATTATAATTTTATTTTAAGTTTTTTACGGATAATGTATCACAAGGACCACGAACTGGGTCTCACCGACGCAACGACGATCGCGCTGGTCCGAGATCGCGATCTCGATCACGTGCCGGCGTTCGACGACGACCTCGACGGGATCGTCGATCGACTCGATCCGGTCGAGATCACCTGACGTCGTCCAGGGTGAACGCGTCGACTTTCCGGAGCGCGTACCGATACCCGCCCCAGCCCGTGATCGCAAGCACGACCAGATAGACCAGCCAGCCGAACGCGATCGGCAAAGAAGGCCCGGAGAACGTTACCCAGAGCAATCCGAACCCGATCGCCCCGACGATCAACCCGCCGAAGAAGAATCCCAGCATCGCCCACTGAGAGGGATGGGCGCGTTCGACGCTCATGTACTCGCGCCGTTCGAACTTCGGGACGACGGCCCCGAGGCCGACCGCGATGCCCGCGCTGGCGAGGGCTAACACGACTGCCAGCAGCGATTGCCCGAGGATGTACACCGGCCCGTACTCGACCAATGCGAGTGGTGCGCCGACGCCGATCGCCACGACGAGTCCGAGGACGATCCCGGCAAGCATCCGCCCGCGGAGCATCACCCCCAGGGAGGGCACGCTTGTCAGCAACAGCGGAAGCTGGTCGCGGTCGTCGCCCAGCGGATTGAGACAGTAGGCCGTCCCCGACAGTACAGCGCCCGCGACGACGGCTGCACCGGGACCGACAGTGAGGACGATCCCTGGATCCTGAACGGCTGACCCGGCCAGTCCGAACGCCCCGAACAGCAGCGGCGAGAGGTGCGCCAGCGTCCGAGGGTCCCGGCGCGTCCGGAGAAGGTACCGCCAGGCGACACGCGTCGCGGGTGCGACCTCGAACGGCCCGGGCACGCTGTGGGTTCCCTCGACGCGATCGGCCGTGGCATCGTCCCCGATATCGTGGACGAGCATGTACGCCTCGAGCCGTACAGCCAGCGACAGGCCAACTGGGATCACCGCGAGAACAACCCAGGCGATGGCAATCCCGAGCGCATCGGGCGTCGATCCGAACGGTGCAAAGGCCACGCTCGCGTACGACTGTACCGGCGTTCCGGGAACGATCGCCCCCGAAATCAGTGCTCCGAAGCCGCCACCGTCCTCGTACTGAGCGCCCAGAAGCAGTTGCGTCGCGAGGAATATCGCGACCATCACCCCCAGTAGGACGCCCGCTTTCACCCACAGGGAGACCTGGAGGCGCTCGTTTGCGTATCGAGCCAGATCGCCAACGATACGACCACTTATCAGCGCGGCGGCGAATATCGGCGTCGCGGCGACAGCGACGAGAGCGGCCGCAGCCGGTCCGCCACCGATAGCGACGCCGGCGAGGAGGACCAGCGCGGCCGGGAGAACGATCCCGAGCGACTGGGCCGTGCGGGTGCCAAAGCGGCCTAATGACACCGCTATCGGCGGGATAGAGGTCCGGATCAGGGGGCCGACCGTTCCGACGCGGGTCTGGTTGAACCCGCCCGCGGCACCGACGTATCCCGCCAAGCCCGCCAGCGCCCAGAACGCGTACCCGGCCGACCCGATCGGAACCGAGCCGCCCGCGAGTTGCTCCCCGAACGCGATCGCGCCTGGAGCGAACGTCAGCGGAAAGAAGACGCCAAACGCCGCCAGCATTCCGGCGACCGCGAGCAGCTGTCGTCTGCTCCCGGAGAGGCGTCTGAGGTACGTCCGCAGTTCTATCCGCGTGACCGTCCAGGCGTCACGGAGCGTCTCTCGCCAGGTCATCGCCCCCATCACTGGCCCCAGGCCGTCGCAGGATCGTCAGTCAGTTCGAGAAACGCGTCTTCCAGGTCGGCCTCGCCGTCGACGCCGGCGGTCAGTTCCGCGGGCGATCCCTCCGAGACGAGCCGGCCGTCGTAGAGAACTCCGACCCGGTCAGCGATCTCCTCGACCACCGGCAAGATGTGCGTCGAGAGAAACACCGTCGTGTCCTCGGCGGCCAGATCGACGATCAGTTCTCTGAGAGTGCGGGCCGCCCGGGGATCGAGCCCGCTCGTGGGTTCGTCGAGAAAGACGACGTCGGGATCGTGCTGCACAGCTTGAACGAACGCCGTCTTCTGTTTCATCCCCTTGGAGTAGCCGTCGATTCGCCGATCGATGTCGTCCAGCAGGTCCAGCGACTCGACCAGTCCGAGTACGCGGTCCTCGATCCGTTCCCACGGGACGTCGCGGAGATCCGCGGCGAACTGGAGTTGTTCGCGACCGGTGAGTTCGCTGTACAGCGGCGGCTCCTCCGGCAGGAGTCCGATGTGATCGACAAGGTATCGGCGCTCGGTGCAGTGGGTGTCCGCGACGAAGGCGTCGCCGTTCGTGGGCTCGACCAGTCCCGTCAGCATCCGCATCGTCGTGGTCTTGCCGGCCCCGTTCGGGCCCAGAAAACCGTAGACGACGCCCGAAGGGACCGCCAGATTCAGGCTGTCGACGGCGGTCGTCTGCCCGTATCGTTTGGTCAACGAGCGCGTCGAGATGGCCGGGGAGGGCGCTGTCATTGGCCGGTCGTTAGGCGACTAATACAAAAAGGATGGCCGAACAGCCTCGGACCGAGAGATGGCCTATTCGATTTCCAGCGTGGTCTTCTCGGCGACCGCCTCCGCTTCCTCGAAGTCGCCGCCCCCGAGCAGCCCGCGGGCGGCCTTCTTGCCCCACTCGACTGCTGGCTGGATGAACGTATCCACGTTGGACAGTTCTCCGGCCATGACGGTCGCGGCCTCCATGCTATAGAGGAGTTCGCCGAGACCGTACTCGTCGACTCTATCGACCTCGATCCGGACGTTCGGGACGTCCGCGGCCGCGAGGCTGGCCTCGGTCGCATCGAGCTCCGCATCCAGCAGCTCGCCCAGGGATGACCCGCCGAGGTAGGAGAGTCCTTCCAGATCCGTCTCGGGAATGCCGGTGTCCTCGCGTTCGGTCTCGCGGACGAAGGTGACCATCTTGTCGTTCGGTCCGGCCCGGTACAGTTGCAGCTGGGAGTGCTGGTCGGTCGCGCCCAGCGCCCGAACCGGCGTCTGTCCCAGGCCGTCTTTGCCGAGGCTCTCGCCCCATAGCTGGGCGTACCACTCGGCGAAGGTCTCCAGCGACTCGGCGTATGGCATCATCACATTGATCCCCGCACCGCGGACGTCCAGTGCGTAGGCGATCGCGCCGTAGGCGTAGGCAGGCGAATCGAAGAGTGAGGGCGCGAGATCGGCCTCTGCGGCCGCGGCACCTTCGATAATGGCGTCGATGTCGTGTCCCTGCAGGGCGGCAGCGGCCAGCCCCACCGTCGAGAGTACCGAGAAACGACCGGGGACGCCGTCGGGAACCTTCAGAGAGGGAAGGTCGTGTTTCTCGGCCAGATCGCGGAGGTTACCCTCCTCGCCGGTAGTGACCCACGTCCGTTCGGTCCAGTCGACGCCGGCTTCCTCCATCGCCTCCTGAACGACCAGGAAGTTCGACAGCGTCTCGGCGGTCGCGCCGGACTTGGAGACGACGTTGACAGCTGTCTTCGAGAGATCGACGTCCGACAGGATACCCTCGACCCACTCGGGATCCACGTTGTCGAGATAGTAGGCCTCGACGTCGCTGTCCAGCGCGGCCGAAAAAGTGGCCGCACCGAGCGCGGAACCGCCGATCCCGACGTTGAGGAGGTACTCACTGTCCTCGAAGGGTTCGACGGCGGCCCGGATCTCGTCGGTGTCCACAGTGTGGGGGAGGTTCAGTGCCTCGTATCCGTGCTCGTTGTCCGCACGCCCTTTCTCGATGCGGGCGTGTGCGTCGGCGACGCGGTCGTCGAGTCGATCGAGGGCGTCCTCGGGGATACCCGGCCTGGCGACTGCTTCGAGTGCGTTTCCGATGTCTACTCGCATACTCGGGTGATCTCCGCCCACCTACGTAACCTTTATCGAATTTACTCGATCCGGCGGACGATCTCCGAACGCGGCCGGTGCAATCCCCGTGATCAGGAGAGGTCCGCACGGCCGCTGGTCGCGCTCCGGATCCGATCCCGGAGCGCGTCGGCCTCTGTTTCGGGAACACGGACGGCAAAGGCGACGGCTTCCCCGTAATCAGCCTCGAACTCGACGCCCTCGCTTTCGAGGATGCCGCGTACTGTGCCGCTGTCGTCGTACTCGACGCCGATATCGAATCGTTCGTGGGGGCGCTCGGTTACGACGCCGGCGTCGTCGACGCCTTCCTTGATCGCTCGGGAGTACGCCCGCGCCAGACCGCCTACCCCGAGGTTCGTCCCGCCGTAATAGCGAGTTACAACGGCGGCGACGTTCTCGACCTCCCGCTGGACGAGGACGTTTAGCGCGGGCTTGCCGGCGCTGCCGGAAGGTTCAGCGTCGTCGCTCGAATACTCCCGCAGCGGATCGGCACGCACGCGGTAGGCCGGGACGTTGTGGGTCGCGTCATCGTATTCCTCGCGGATCGACGCGACGAAGTCCTCGGCCTCCTCGACGGTCGTGGCGGGAGCGACGTGACCGATGAACTCCGAGCCCCTGATCTCGAATCGTGCCTGTCCCCGGCCGGCGACCGTCTGGTACTGCTCGGACACGGGCCACGGTTGGCGGGCGAGCGTCAAACTGCTTGTGTCTCCGGGCTGGCAAGGAAGGCCTCACGATCGGCCCCGCTCGCCCCACACCCGCTTGTCAGGGAGGACCGCGACCGTCAGGGGCGCGTCGACAACCACCTGGCACGACAGTCTCGGGTAGCCGAACCGATCGGCCAGCCGGTCGTGCCAGTGGGCGGGAGTGGTGTCGCCGCCGCTCTCCAGAATCCGGACCCCGCAGGTCGCACAGAGGCCGTTCCCGCGGCAGTTCACCCGGCGAGCGTACCGCCCGTGCGGCGAGATGCCGGCGTCGAGCAACGCGTCCCGGAGGACCGTTCCGACAGGTACCGACAGCATGGTCTCGTCATCACTTTCGCATCCGAATCGCACGCGAACGGGAACGGCCTCGGTCACGCCGGCCATAGGGACGGTGGTGTGATAGTGATTGTCGTCAGTGGAGAGTGGATCGACAGTACGCGTTCCCCGATCGAACGGGCATCGTGACGACGATCGTGGCCGAGACTGATAGTGACTACTGTAAGTCACTATGAAGCGCTACCGACCGCTCCGGTAGTTCTCAAGTAGGCGCTCGACCTGCGCGTTGAGGTCGTCCAGGGCCGTCTCGACGTCGTGGTCGCGGGCGTCGAGGTAGGCCTCCTCGACGAGTGTCCGGACGGTATCGAACGGGCCGATCCTGGCGCCGTTAGTCGCCGGCATGTCCGAACTCGCGAGCAGTTGGTCGAGCGCAGTCTCGAAGTGGGGGTTCTCCCGGAACCACCCCTCTTCGCGGAGGTTGTCGATGGCGCCGTGGCGAATCGGGAAGTACCCCGTCTCGCGGTGCCAGCGGGCCTGCTGGGCGGGCTGAGCGAGCCATGAGAGGAACTCCCCGGCAACCCGCTGTTGCTCGCGGGAAACAGCATCGGACACCCACAGCGAGGCCCCACCGACGACCAGTCCGTTTCGCTCGTCGGCGACCGGGATCGGGGCTGTCCCGAGATCGAAGCCGGCCTCCTCGGCGGCTTGCTGGATGCCCGCCAGCGACGAACTCGACGCGACGAGCATCGCCGCCTCGCCCTCAAGGAAGGCAGATCTGGCCTCCCCCCGGGCCTCCACGCCGGGGTTGTGATAGAGGCCGTCGGCCTCCAACCCGGCCCACCACTCGAATATCTGCCGCCCGGCCTCGCTATCGAAGTACGCCTCCCCGGCGTCGCCGTCCCGGCCGTTACGGCGGTCCACGAGGGGCTGGCCCGCCTGCGCGAACCACTGTTCGACGTACCAGGCGTAATTGGCGAAGGTGATACCGTGGCCGGCAACGCCCGAATCGACGATCTCCCCGGCGGCCGTCCGGACAGCGTCGAAGGTCGCGGGGGGACGGTCGGGATCAAGCCCGGCCCGCCCGAAGGCCGTCCGGTCGTAACAGAGTACTGGCGTCGATGAGTTGAACGGCAGCGAGTACAGTTGCCGGTCAGTCGTGTAGTACGACCGGACCGGATCCAGTAGATCTCGGGTGTTGAAGTCGGCGGGCAGGACGTCCTCGACCGGGACGAACCCGTCGCTGTCCATCGCCTGCTTGGTGCCGATCTCGAAGATCTGGGCGATCGTCGGCGGCTGACCGTTCTCGACGGCGTTGAGGGTGGCGTTCAGCGTGCCCCGGTAGCTCCCCTTGGCGGTCATCCGGATCGTGACGTCCTCGTCGTACTGGGACTCGAACTCCCGGGCCAGCGATTCCAGGAGCATGCCCTTCTCGCCGCTCATGGCGTGCCACATCTCGACGACGGTACCCTCCGTGTCAGTCGCCCCTCGACTGGTCTCGAAGCCCTCCAGGGAATCGATAAGGGTCTCGGTTCGGTCCGCGAGCGTGTTCGTCGCTGTCTTGACCTCGGTGAGGACGCTGGTCTGCTCGCGGGCGGCCGAAGCCACGCTGTCGGCGTTAGTAGCGGTCTCCTCGCTGATCTCGCCGACGTCCTCGGCCATGACGGCGACTTCCTGGGTGGACTCAGCCTGGGATTCGGTTGCCCGGCTGATCTCCGTCACGCGGCCCGAGACTTCCTCGACGTCTTCGACGATATCGTCCAGGGCAGTAAGGGCTTCGTCGATCGTTTCCCGGCCGGTTCCGACTCGTTCGCGCGTCCGGCGCATGTCCTCGGCGGCCTCGTCGGCCTCGGCGCGGACCGCGTCGATGGCCGCCTCGATCTCGTCCAGTGCGGTCTGGGTCTCCTCGGCCAGGCTCTTGACCTCGTCGGCGACGACTGCGAAGCCTGCCCCCTCGGCACCGGCGCGGCTGGCCTCGATCGAGGCGTTCAACGCCAGGATGTGAGTCTGCTGGGCGATGTCGTCGATCGTATCGACGATCGCCTCGATATCGCCGACCGAGTCCGCGAGCGTCTCGACGCTTTCGAGGGTGGTCTCAGTGGTCGCCTCGATCTCCTCGAGATCGTCGAGTGCGGCCGTCGCCGCCTCGCCGCCAGAGTGGGCGCGCTCGGCGGACGCTTCGGCGGCGCTGGCGACCTCCTCGGCGGAAGAGGCGACTTCTTCGACCGTCGCCGAGAGGTCCTCGACCTCGCCGGTCACCTGCTCGATTTTCTCGTGCTGGTGGCCGGCGTCCTCCGATATCTCCCGGATCGACTCGTTGACCTCGCGGCTTTTCGTCCGGACAGTCTCGGCGGTCGCGGCGACCTGCTCGGTCGCTCCGTTAACCTGCTGGCTGAACTCCCGGACGCGCTGGATCGAATCGGACCACTCGCCGATCAGCTCGTTGCAGACAGCCCCGAGCTCCTGAGCGTTCTCGTCGTCGATCGTGACGTCGACCCGGGCGGTCAGATCACCCTCTACGGCCTGCTTCATCGCCTCGGTCGCCTCGATGACGGCCGTCTCGAGGCGGTCTTCCCTCTCTCGCGCGCGATCGCGCTCTTCCCGGACGGAGGAAAGCTCTTCGCGTAACCGTTCGAGTTCCGCCGGATCGCAGTCGTCTTCGTCGGTCCCCCCATCCATCGACCCCGGTTGTTCACTCGCTGATTCCGTCGATGGTTGGCGCTCCTCGGTCCCACCGTCTGGCTCCGGTTCCTCGTCGTGACCGGACCCGTCCTCAATTATACCGAGGAGGAGGCTCGTGACTGTCATTTTTGATTTCTGTCTGGTAGGCATAACGCGAGCATGCACAATAAGTATATTTATGTATAGTGCCGCCGCTGTCGATAAACTTGACCAGACCTGTCACTGTATCTCTATTTTTCGGACGAAATCGAGATCGCGGATCTCGTTGATCAGGTCGCCGGGGAGCGCTTCGTCGGTGATGAGATACAGCTGCGCCTGGTCAGAGAACTCGGGATCGTCGCTGATAACCTGGCGGATCGTGATGTCCCGGTCCGAGATCGCGCCGGTGACGGCAGCGACGATCCCCGAATCCTCGGCGTCGTCGACCGTGACCGTCAGGACTGTCAGATCAAGTACTGGCGCGAGGTCCATCAGGCTCGGAATCGCGGAGATGTTCTGGAAGATCCGGCGCAGTTCCTCGTCCGCGAGGATCGCGTCCGTCGTGGCGTCGACGACCCGTCGGTCGACGCCGATCTCGCGAGCGATTCCCGTGTTGGGGATCTCGATCCCACCGGAGACTACCCGACCCTCGTCGTTGACGGAAAAGCCCCGTTCGAGCAACAGCCGGATCACCTGCTGCTGGCTCGGGCTGTCTTCGAACTTTTCCATTATCTCGTCGAACATGCACGGAACAGGTATCCGCCGGACCTTATGTTTCCCGCTCGCCCCCAACGCTCATTCGCCCGCCGGTCGAACGGCCGGGACATGGAGTACACCACACTCGGCTCCACCGGGACGTCCGTGAGCAAGATCGCACTGGGGTGTATGAGCTTTGGGACGGGCGAGTCCTGGATGCTCGACGGCGCCGAGGCCCGCGAGCTGATCGAGCGGGCGATCGATCTGGGCGTGAACTTCTTCGATACCGCCAACGTCTACTCGAACGGCGAGAGCGAGGAGATCCTGGGCGACGTCCTGAGCGAGTACGATCGGGACGAACAGGTCGTCGCCACCAAGGTCCGGTTTTCCTACGGCGACTCCCACCCCAACGCCGATGGGCTCTCCCGGAAGACGATCGAACAGGAACTGGAACACAGCCTCGACCGGCTCGGCATGGAGACGGTCGATCTATATCAGACCCACCGCGTCGATCCCGAGACACCTATCGAGACGACGCTACGGACGATGGACGACCTGATCTCGCGGGGGAAAATCAGGCACGTCGGAACCTCTTCGATGTGGGCCCACCAGCTGGCCGAACGGCTGCATACTGCCGATCGGCTGGACCTGCTGCGCTTCGAGACGATGCAGAACCACTACCACCCCGCCTACCGCGAGGACGAACGGGACCTGCTTCCGATCACGAAAAAAGAGGACATGGGCGTCATCCCGTGGGGACCGCTCGGTCAGGGATTCCTCGCGCGGCCATTCGAGGATCTCGAAGCGACCGAACGCGGCGACCCCGAAAACTATCACAACCCCACGCCCGAATACGTCAAGGGCGGCGGCAAAGAGATCAACGAACGCATACAGGAACTTGCCACCGAGAAGGGCGTCACGATGGCCCAGATCGCGCTGGCCTGGCAGTTCGAGAACGAGTTCGTCACCGCCCCGATCGTCGGAACGACGAGCATCGAACACCTCGAACAGGCCGTCGAAGCCATCGAGATCGATCTGACCGACTCGGAGATGACCTATCTCGAAGAGCCGTACGAACCGCAGCCCGTGATGGCCATCGGGTGACAGAGAAACACCCGAATGTTTGATTATAGAAGTACTTCACAAACGTACAGTCAATGAATTGCGTGTGTGTATCGGTACCAAACATCCACAAACAATTATTATAGTGCGAGTCTAATGTGTTCTCGTATGGCGACACGCCAGCAATCCCAGACGGGGTATCACACGTGCACCTGTGGTGCGGAGTTCGAGAGCACGGAAGATCTCCTCGAGCACGCACGGGAATCGCACGGTATTAGCGTATACTAACTGGCTGGCAGTTCCGGTTTTTCGCGTGGACGAACGATTCGAGCGACAGTGACGGATGTACCTGCCGCGAAACGCTAGTCGGTCGCGGCGGCCGGCGCCCGTTCGTCGGCCAGGAGTTCCCCGATTTCGGCGAGCAGGCCGACCACCACGGGCCCGGCGATAACGCCGACGACGCCGATCGAGAGAACCCCGCCGACGAACCCGATGAAATAGAGACTACCTGGCATACCCGACGTGAGCGAGGCCAACTGCGGCCGGATGAGAGCGTCGGGGAGAAAGCCGATCAACAGGAGGCCGAACCCGGCGACGAAAGCCGCACTGGCCGTGTTACCGACGGACGCCTCGAACCCGGCGATCGCGAGGACCACGACACTCGGTCCGACGATCGGGATGAACTGGAGGATCCCGCTGACGACCGCGAGCGAGAACGACGCCTCGTAGTCCAGCAGCCAGAAGAAAACGAGCGCGATGAAGAAGGTCCCGACCGCGGTCGCGACCTGGAGGACGTAGATCGCGTAGAGAGTCGCACGCAGTCGATCGTGCAACGACATCACGATGTCGTGATATTCCTGTGAGACAGGCCGCAGCAGCGCCGCGCTGAGATCGCCGGGTCGGACCAGCAGAGCATAGACCAGGAGAACGAACAGGAAGAGCTTGAACGCCAGCGCCGGCGCGGCCGAGGCGATCGAGACCGCCAGCGACTCAGCGGCGTCGATGGCCTGCGTGGTGACGTCGCTCAACTCGATGACGAACTGCATCTCGCCGACCTCGATTACCGTTTCCGCCGGGAGGTCCCTGATCAGATCCAGACGCCGGAGGTCACCCAACCGGAGGTACAGGACGACCGCGAGCGGCGCGAGCAACAGCGCGACGACGACGAACGCCAGCACCGTACTGACCGCGGCCGCCGTCCGGGAGCCGAGACGCCACTGAACGAGCCGCTGTCGCACAGGATAGAGCACGTACGCTACCGTGATCGCGAAGAATATCGTCCCGAACACTTCCCCGAGAACGTACATCGATACTGCCCCTACTGATACCAGCAATCCCGCCAGGATTGTCACACGCCGGACCATTGCTCGCCATTTCGACGGACTGGCCCAAAACCGTTTGCACAACGGTACGCCATGATCGATGATGAAGTTATCAATTTACGGACAAAATAGCCCCGCATATCGGGGTGTAACCTTTTCCAGTACTGGGATAGATAACAGTAATATGGAATCGGATCAACAGGGACTCGGCGGTAGCCACGAGGTCGTAGAGCTAGAGCCGACGGAGCTAGGTGGATACGAACTGTTCGTCACGCTCGGTCGGCTGGTCACGCCCCGGCCAGTCGGGTGGATCTCGACAGTCAGCGAGGACGGGCAGGATAACATTGCACCCTACAGTTTCGTGACGCCCGCTTCCGTCGATCCGCCAGTGCTGGTGTTCACGGCCGCACCACACCAAGACGGCACGATGAAAGACACCGCTCGCAACGCTATTGAGACCGGGGAGTTCGTCTACAACGTCTTCACTGCCGGTCTGCTCGACGAGATGAACGACAGTGCCGCGGACGTCGACGCCTCTGAGTTCGAGACGGCCGAGATCAAACACACAGACAGCGAGGTCGTCGAACCCAAGCGCGTGGTCGGCTGTCCGGCCTGGCTTGAATGCACTGTGAGAGAGACTGTCGAGATCGAGGGGACACAGGTCATCTTCGGCGACGTCGAGCATCTCGGTATCAGGGACGACTATCTTGACGACGCCGAGTTACCTGACGTCGAGCACATCCAGGAGCGCGTCCTCGGACACATCATCGACCAGCACTACACCCGGATGGGGCTACTGGAGAAAAAACAGCCCGATTAGGCCGGCAGCCGGATCGTCACGACAGTACCGCGAGGCTCGTTTTCTTCGAAGGAAAGTGATCCGCCCGACTCGCGTACCAGTTGTCGGACCAGAACGAGTCCGACGCCAACACCGTGATACAGGGGTGTCTCGTCGGTGTCACCGCGGAGCAATTCCTTCTCTGTTTCCGGAATCCCGGGCCCGGTGTCCGCGATTCGTACCTCGACCGTCTCGGGGCCTGCCTCTGCCGACAGCGACACCGTCGGCTCGTCGGTGTCCGCGTGACGGATCGCGTTGTCCAGCAGCTCCTGGATCGCCCGGTCAAACCGGTCACAGACGGTGACCGAAACGGCGCCCGGACAGTCGATCGCCACCGACGCGTCGGGGTGTTCCTGTTGGACATCCCTGTGCACGTTCTCGATCAGGTCGGCAAGGTCTCGCGTCGTTCGGGGCGTCTCTCCCTGGAGTAAGTCCACGATCGCGCGTTCCTTCTCGGCTTGCTTGAGCAGCGTGTCCGTCCGGTCGATGATCGACGTCACGGCGTCCTCCGGCGAGGAAGCCCGTCCGTCCCTGAGCAACTCGGCCTGGCCCCCGATGACCGTCATCGCGTTCCGGAGGTTGTGCCGCAGGACGCGACCCAGGATGGCTAACTGGCGCTCGTGTCGCTTCCGGTCGGTGACATCCCACGTGAACCCGGTGATCACGCGCGCGCCATCGTCGGTCTCCTCGAGCAATCTGGCGTTCATCGAAAACCATCGTCGATTGCCGTCGACGGTGATCGCCTCGTACTCGAAGTCCTCGACGACCTCTCGTTCCCGGAGTCGCTCCAGGAAGACTTCCCGGCGGTCCGGATCCGCGTAGAGGTCGCGCCCGAGATCTCCGTACTCCGCTAAGAGTCCATCCACCCCTTTGTGTCCGAGTATCTCGGCTAGCTTCCGGTTTACATCCAGCACACGCCCGTCGGTCGTCGTCCGGAATACGCCGATCGGCGCGACCTCGAAGAGTCGCTCGTAGGTTTCCAGTTCGGATTTCCGTCGCTGGCGGTCGGTCACGTCGTCGTAGACCCAGAGGTGGCCGTCGTCTCCGGGTAAATCGATCGGGAAATAGCTCCGCTCGTATATCCTTCCGTCCGTCCGCTCGAGTTGTTCGCCGACTACTCGCTCTCTCTGGGCGATACGTGCCTCGATGTCAGCGACGAATCCGTCGGGATCGGTGAACTCGACGCTAGCTTGCTCGGCTAGGTCGGTGCAGTCCGCCCCGACGACGTCCGAGCGGTCGACCACCACGTCGAACATCGAGAGCAGCTCGTCGTTAGCCGCCAGGACGGTCCGATCTGCTGTCTCCGCGAGGATCCCCACCGGGAGCGCGTCGAACAGCGTCCGCAAGAGAGCGTTCTGTGCCAGTACGTCCGAACTCGAGGTCCCGGACGCTAGCAGGGGTCTGAGATGGCAGTGAACCCGCTCGGTCGATTCATCGAACCCATCCTCGGTCGACTCGCCGGATTCGGATTGCGCGTGCATCCGGACCGGAACCGGCCGACCATCCGTATCGCGAACGAACAGCTCGATATCGACCGACTGCCCGGTATCGAGGTCTGCAAGCGCTGTCTCGAAACGGTCGACGCTCTCGTCGGTCAACACCGCCGTGAACGGGCGACCGACGACTGCCTCGTGATCCGCTCCCGTCAGGCGAGTCCAGTCTTCGTCGGCGAACCGCACTGTCCCATCCGCGTCCAGCGACAGAAACAGAATCGTCGAAGGGCTGCGTTCTCCCCGCTGTTCGTGGGGCTCTGGCGAGGAGGACGTCACTGAATACTGTATGCGCTCATCGTTCATGAATATAACGGCCGTCGGACCTGAATAGATACACGCGATTACCGCTATGCAACCATCGCAGCCAACTCCGCCTCGAGTTCGTCGCCGATGTCGTCGATCAGTCCGGGCAATGCCTCGCTGACGGCGTCAGTCATCCCCTCGGCGTACTCGAAGGGGTCGGCGACCTCGATCGCGAAGATCGTAATCTCGGGCATCGATTCACCCATGGCCTCGCCCAGCGTCGTCAGCGTTCCCAGGCCGACGTTGTGGGTCGCCAGCCCGCCGCTCTCCTTGTCGGGTTCGACCGCCTGTGGGTCGAAGACGTACCAGTCGCCGGGCGTGCCCTCCTCGGTCACGATCGAGTCGACGAGAAACACACGATCGTACCCGCTCAACTCCTCTATCAACATGAGTCGCCCGGAGGTCATCGTCCCGAACTCCACGTCCGGGAGGTCGAGTCGCTCTTCGAGCGTCTCGACGACATCCAGGCCGACGACGTCGTCGCGTTTGATCTCGTTACCGATTCCCAACACGAGGGTGTCCATGGCTATCGGGAGACCTCGTCGAGAACCTCGCCGTCCTGTTCGACCGTGACCTCCAGAGGCATGTCGCCGATTGCGTGGGTCGAACACGACAGGCAAGGGTCGTAACACCGGATGACGCTCTCCATCTTGTTGAGGATACCCTCCGGGATCTCGGGGCCGTCGACAAAGGTCTCGGCAGCGGTCCGGACGCCCTTGTTCATCGCGCCGTTGTTGTGGGTAGTGGCGACGATGAAGTTGGCGTTGGTGACCTTGCCGGTGTCGTCGACGTCGTACTCGTGGATGAGCGTGCCTCGCGGGGCCTCGATGACGCCGACGCCGTTGTTCTTCTCGGGCTTGGTCGGGACGTTCGGCACGCCCTCGTAGACGTCCTCGTCCTCGAGCAACTCGCGGATGCGCTCGATGCAGTAGAGGATCTCGATGAGCCGCGCCCAGTGGTAGTACGTCGAGCGCTCGTGGACGCCCCCTTCGGCGACATCCATGTACCGCTCGAACTCCTCCTGTGCCTGCGGCGTGCGTAACTGATCGACGGCGTTGAGCCGCCCCAGCGGACCGACGCGGTACTGGCCGTCCTCGAAGCCACGCTCCTTGTAGTAGGGGAACTTGAGGTAGCTCCAATCCTCGGAGCGCTCGCCGATGATGTCGGCGTAGTCGCCGTCATCGATCTCCTCGAGGAGGTCGCCGTCCTCGTCGACCAGCCGGATGTCACCGTCGTAGTGTTCGAGACCACCATCCTCGGTGACGAGGCCCATGTAGCCGGTCTCGTAGGTGGCATAATCCAGCGTGTCGTCGTCCATCTCCTCGAAGATCCCCTGCAGGAGATCGATCGTCTCGCGGACGTACGTATCCAGGTCCTCGGACTGTTCGATGAGCTCCTCACCGGCCTCCCGATCGAGGGTGTTGGTGACGCCGCCGCCGACCGCGAAGTCCGGGTGGACTTTCTTGTCGCCCAGCGCCGCGATGACGTCCTGGCCGAAGCTCCGCAGGTCGATCCCGCGTTCGGCTAGCTGGGGATTCTCCTCCAGAACACCCTCGATATTTCGCTTCTCGGGATCTGCGTCGTAGCCCAACACGAGGTCGGGACTGGACAGGTAGAAGAAACTCAGCGCGTGGCTCTGCAGAACCTGCCCCATGTGGAGCAGTTCCCGCAGTTTGTAGGCCGCCTCGGGGATCTCGACGTTGGCGATTTCGTCGACCGCCTTCGCCGCGGCCAGCTGGTGGCTGACCGGACAGATCCCGCAGATGCGGGCAGTAATCTCGGGCATCTCCCAGACGGGGCGTCCCTCGACGAACTCCTCGAAGCCACGGAACTCCGTGACGTGGAACTGCGTGTCCTCGACCTGTCCGTCGTCGTCCAACTCGATCGTGATCTTGCCGTGTCCTTCGACCCGCGTGACCGGATCGATGACTTCCTTCTTGCTCATTGTTTTAGTCGTACTGGAGTTTTTCCTCGACGATCTCTGGCTGTTCACCCTCGAGCAACGCTTCGATACCGTAGGCCATGACCTCCGCATCGGGCGGACATCCGGGGATATAAACGTCGACGTCGATGTACTCGTCCAGTGGCCGGGCGTCCTCCAACAACGCCGGTACTGGCACGTCCCCACGAGGCGCAGCGCTTTCGTCGTCGGCCTTGTTCTCGTAGACCTCGTCGATCATCTCGTCAGCGTCCTGGTCGTTTCGCAGGGACATGATCCCGCGCAGGGCCGCACAGTCGCCCCATGCGACCACGACATCGCAGTTCTCCCGGAGTTCCTCGGCGACTTCGACGTTCTCCTCGTTGGTAACCACGCCTTCGGCGATGCCGATGTCGGCCTCGGGGACGCCCTTCTCGTCGACGATCATGTGGCTGGCCTCGATCTTGACGTCCTCCAGCAGGTCGACCAGATCGTGGTCGATGTTCAGGAACTCCATGTGACAGCCCGAACACCCGCCGAGACACACCGTCGCGACGGACGCACGCTCGTCGTCTGCCTGCGTTTCAGCCTGGCTCATGATTCCACCTCCTGGGATTCGGAGACGTCTGCTAGCGTCGACAGTACCTCGCGATCGGAATCGATGTCGACCCGTGCGTCGAGCACCTGGGTGATCTCCCGGTCGGTTCCGCCCGCATCGGTGATCGTCCCGGAACGCTCGAACCAGTCGAGTGCTGGCAAGACGACGTCGGCGACTTTCGTCAGGATCGACTCCCGCGTGGCCTGGACGATGACCGTGTCCGCGTTCCGGGCGACCTCCACCATCCGGTCGAGGTCCGCATCACGATCGTCCGCCGCCAGCAGATAGGCCACGTCGGCCTCGTCGTGCAGTTCGTCCGTGCCGATACCGTCGATGAACGTGTTGGCCCGGTCGGGCAGGCTGAGCACCTTGCTGTCGGTCATCCCCGCCAGCGCGTAGGCGTTGATGATCGTGTCCTCGTCCTCGACTGCCGGTCCGAGCACGATAACGCCGGTCCCATCGTGCAGACCGGGAACGACGTCCATCAGGGTCTCGACGTTGGCGTCGGCCAGCGCCGAGGCACCCTCCTCGACGATCTCGACCGCGTCTTCCGAGAGGCGGCTCAGCGCCGAGCCGGACTCGATAGAGACGTCGGATTTGCGCCCGAACCGATCCTGCTCCTCGTCAACGCTGATGAGCGTCGCTCCGTCCTTGGCTGCCCGGCGGATGTACGACGCGGCGACCGGTTGGTCATCGACGATACTCGTGTCGAAAACGACAACGTTGTCGGCATCGAGCACCGCTTCCGGCCCTTTCGCGCGGAGACCGCTCGCGCTCTTCTCGAAGTGCTTCGCAACCTGGCGAGCGATCCGGGTTTCCTCGGATACCCGCCGGGCACCGGGCATCTCGACTGCCGCGTCGTAGGCGTCCATCGCGTCGGCGAACGCCTCGATCGTCTCGCTCGGCAGTCCTTCGGAGGCGACGGCGTCGACTGTGTTGGCGTCCGCGAGCGTCTCGCGAGCCTGCTCGACGGCTGTCTCGATTGCGACCGCACCCTCGCCACGGATCGACGCGGTAGAGACGCGCGGCCGGTCGTCGCCGAGGAGACCGAACCGTCCCATCTCACAGAGCTGGCCGCCGTCTTCCCCGTCCTCGACGCCTTCGATCTTGACGATCCGGCCGGAGTTCTCGTAGACCTCCAGTTCACAGCCCATCGAACACTCGCTACAGGTCGTCGTGACAACGTCACAGTCCTCCTCGCGCCCGCGGTAGGCGCTGAGGTTGCTGTACAGCGCGCCGGTCGGACAGGACTGGACGCAGGCCCCACAGGAGATACACGACGACTCGCCGAGCGGGACGTCGTCGTCGGCGATGATCGTGGAATCCTTGCCACGATTACCGAACGAAAGCGTGTCGTTGCCGACAACCTCGTCGCAGGTCCGTATGCACCGACCGCAGCTGATACAGCGGTCCAGGTCCATCGTAATGAACTCGTTCGAGGTGTCGGTCTCGATGTCGTCGTACTCCAGCGGGAAGCGACTGCTGTCGAGGCCGGCGCGGTTGAACATGTCCTCGAGTTCGCAGTCGCCCTCCATCTCGCAGTACATGCAGTAATGGTTCTCCTCGGAGAACATCAGCTCCAGAATCGTCCGCCGGTGGTCCCACAGCTCGTCGGTGTCGACCTCGACTTCCATGCCGTCCTGAGCGGCCGTCGTACAGGCCGTCTCCAGGCGCTGGCCGTCGACCTCGACGAGACACATCCGACAGGCCCCGACGTTGGTCAGGTCGGCATAGGCACACAGCGTCGGGATGTCGATGCCCGCGCGCTCGGCCACCGTCAATATCGTCTCGCCTTGTTTCGCCTGTACCTCCTGGCCGTTGATCTCGAACGTGACGTCGAACTCGGCGTCGGAATCGGTTGCTTTGCTCATAGTATCAACCCCTCACCTCGATGATGTCAAGCGGACACGCCTCCACACACTGACCACAGCCGATACACGCTTCGGGGTCGATCTCGTGGACCTCCTGTGGTTCGCCGCTGATAGCGTCGACCGGACACGCCTTGGCACACTGATGGCAGCCGACACACTCCTCGGAGAGGATCTTGTAGGTCTTGGCGTGAGCACCGCTGCCGAGTTCGCAGTCCCCGGCGGGGCACTCCTCGTCCTCGATATGCGCCCAGTACTCCTGTTCGAAGTAATCGAGCGTGCTCATCACTGGGTTGGGCGCGGTCTGACCCAGACCACACAGCGAGGCCTCGCTCATCGTGTCACCGAGCGACCGGAGTTCCTCGATGTCTTCGGCCTCGCCTTCGCCGTTGGTAATCCGTTCGAGGATCTGGAGCGTCTTTTTCGTGCCGTACCGGCAGGGCGGGCACTTCCCACAGGACTCATCGACACAGAAGTCCAGGAAGAATCGCGACTGGTCGACCATGCAGGTCGACTCGTCGATGACGATCATTCCGCCCGATCCCATCATCGATCCGAGCTCGACGAGCGTGTCGTAGTCGATGGGAGTATCACAGTCCTCCTTGGGGATGACCCCACCGGAGGGACCGCCGGTCTGGACGGCCTTGAACTCGCCGCCGGTCGTCCCGCCGCCGACGTCGAAGACGACGGTTTCGAGCTCCGTCCCGAGCGGTACCTCGACGAGCCCGGTGTTGCGGACGTCGCCCGTGACTGAGAACACTTTGGTCCCTCCGGACTCGTCCGTACCGATATCGGCGAACCACTCCGCACCGTTGCGGATGATCTCCGGGACGTTGGCCCACGTCTCGACGTTGTTGATGTTAGTGGGTTTGCCCCACAGCCCGGACTGGGGCGGGAACGGTGGCCGCGGTCGTGGCATCCCGCGCTCGGACTCGATGGACGCCATCAGCGCCGTCTCCTCACCGCAAACGAACGCACCCGCGCCCTTCTTGATCTCCAGGTCGAACCCGTAGCCGGTCCCGAAGATGTCGTCGCCGAGAAGGCCGACCGACCGGAGCGTGTCGATGGCGTTCTGCAGGTGATCGATCGCCAGCGGGTACTCCGCGCGGACGTAAATGTAGCCGTGGGTCGCGCCGGTCGCATACCCCGCGATGATCATCCCTTCGATGACCGAGTAGGGGTCCGACTCGAGCAGCGTCCGGTCCATATACGCGCCGGGGTCGCCCTCGTCGGCGTTGCAGATCAGATACTTCTCGTCGGCGTCGTTACCTGCGAGGAACTCCCACTTCTGGCCAGTCGGGAACCCGCCGCCACCGCGGCCGCGGAGCTTCGACTCCTTGACGGCCTCGATGACTTCCCCGGCCTCGTATTCTGTCAGGACTTCTTCCAGCGCGAAGAAGCCGTCACGAGCGACGTACTCCCCGAGGTCCTCGGGATCGATCAGGCCGCTGTTGCCGAGAACGACACGCTCTTGCGGCGCGTAGAACGGAACCTCATCGAACAGCGGCACGTCGTAGTCGTGGCTCCGGGCCTCGTGGTGGAGTCGCCCGGCCAGTACGCCGCCCTCAGGCAGGTCACCGCGGGCGACCGCGTCGGCCAACCGCGCGGCAGCGTCCTCGGTGACCTCCTCGTAGATGATCGACTGTCCGTTCGGTTCGACCACCTCGACGAGCGGTTCGCGATCACAGAAACCGAGACAGCCGGTCTGGCCGACGATCGCGTCGTCGGCCCCGTCGAGTTCCTCGCTGAGGACCTCGTATGCGTCGTCGGCTCCGGCGGCCCGACCACACGAGGACATCCCCACGAGGACTTTGGTCTTGCCGGGATACAGCGAGTCCAGCCCGTCGTGCTTGAGAGCCTTGAGATCCTCACCCGACGTGATTTCCTCCAGGCTATCGGATTCTATCAACGTGCTCATGCGTTCTCCCCCCGATACTCGTCGATGACGCCCGGGACTTTCTCCTCGGTGACGTTACCGTGGACGTTGTCTCCCACCATCACGGCCGGTGCGAGGCTACAGGCCCCGATACACCGGACGTGACTGACGGTGAACTGTCCGTCGTCGGTGACCTCCTCGAGGTCGACGTCGAGTTCGTCGCAGAACTCCTCGGAGATCTCGTCCGCGCCCTTGACGTGGCAGGCCGTCCCGGTACAGACCTTGATCGTGTGCTCCCCGCGCGGTTCGAGGTAGAACTGCGAATAGAACGAGGCGGTCCCGAAGACGTGGGCCATCGAGGTCCCGCACTTGTCGGCGATGAGCTGCATCGAGAACCGCGGCAGGTAGCCGTACTCGCCCTGTACCTCCTGGAGCGCCGGGATCACGCCCTCCTTGTCGTCCGGGAAGTCCGCGATCAGCGAGCGGACTGTCTCGACCTCGTCGTCACAGACGTCTTCGACGCCCGCGTCGGCCGGTATGATTTCCGAGTCGTCGCCGCCCACATCGGCGTCGGACCCGCGGACCGACTGTCGAATTGACTCTAGCGATGCCATCCTATCCAGAAGTACGGGCCACAACTAAAGCAATGACAGCCAAATTCCCATGCTCTGAAAACATATCTGTTCAAATATGAAGAATAGTGCGGGTCTTAGATGGAAGAATAGGCAAAAAACACCGGTAAATGAATACAAAGTCGTCGTCAGAAGGTATTAATTTCAGGTTTAAATATTTCTCATCAACTGAGAACAGTCGCCGATGTTAGGCGGTTGAAAGGGGAAGTCTACACTGTTGCACGCTAGATCGCGCGCTCCAGCCGACCCACGACAGGACGTGTTACACGATGAAAACACTCACAAAATCCGGCTTCGAGGACCTGATCGACGATCTGATCGCGTCTGATCTCAGGCCCGTCGTCGGGCCCAGACGCGCGGACGAGCGGGACGTCTTCGACGAGCTTGATTCGGTGACACAGCCAGAACTCGAATACGATCTGACGATTCGGGAAACGGGACGAGTGACGCATCTCGTGCAGTGCAACGGAGGTCAAGTCCAATGAAGATCATCGACAAGCCAGAGTTTGAGACGCTAATAGACGAAAAAATCTCGTCTGATCAGCGAGATGTAGTCGGCGTACAGGACGACGGGGAAAAATACGTCTTCGACGACCTCCGGTCGGCGGACGATCTCGCGCTGGAGTACGACGTGACGATGCTTTCCCCGAAAAAGTATCTCATGCCGCAGCGCGAGACCATTCTCGAATACCGCGAGACGAACGGGAATCACGAATGGCGGGCGAAGGCGGAACCGGACGGCAAGGTCATCGTCGGTATCCATCCGTACGATCTCGTCGCGATCGAACAACTCGACAAGATCTTCATCGACACGCTCCGGGACGAGCCATACCGGAAAAAGCGGGAGAATTCGCTGCTCATCGGCGTGAACATGCAGGACGCCAGCGAGGATGCATTCGCTGCCAGCATGGGTACGGCCACGACCGATACGGGATACGATCTCATGTTGACGGACCTGGGCGATAAATTCGCCGTCAACATCGGGACGCTGGAAGGCAAAGAGTTCCTCAATTCGGCCGACGTCAGGAAGGCTACGGCCCAAGAGATCCAGGAAGTCGAACGGATCGAAGAAGAGGAGATCCCCGAACTGTTCGAGAAGGAACTCGAATTTTCGCCGGCATTGTTACCGACCGTGCTGGAGGAAAACTACGACAACATGGAGTTCTGGGAGGACTACTCCGAGAAGTGTCTATCCTGTGGCACCTGCAACATGGTCTGTCCGACGTGCTACTGTTTCAGCGTGGACATGATTCGGGATCTCGGCGAAAACAGCGGTCAAGAATCCCGTCGGTGGGACGGCTGCCTGCTGGAGGATTTCGCGTCGGTCGCTGGAGACGAGAACTTCCGGGAGGAAGTCGCCGAGCGACACCGCCACCGGTTCATGCGGAAAGGATGGTACATTTACGAACGGTACGGCGACATCGCGTGTATCGGCTGTGGCCGATGTACCTCGGAGTGTGTCGCCGACGTCGCCGATCCATGCGACGTCTACAACAAACTTCACCAGGAGGTGCAGGCCCATGCGCAGTAGTACGACAGCGAAATTCGACATCGGAGAAAACGAGTATCAACCGGTCAATGGCCTCATCACGCGGACCAAGTCCTTCACCGGGGCCGACAAACTCTTCGAGCTCCAACTGCCGGAGGGTGAAGAACTCGGCCATCAGCCCGGCCAGTTCGTCCAGCTACTGGTTCCGGGAGTCGGCGAAGCACCGTTCTCGGTCACCTCCTCGCCGACGAAACCCGGGCCCTTCGAGTTGACCATCCGGGCTGTCGGCAACGTGACGAATGCGATACACAATCTGGAACCGGGTGACACAGTCGGCATTCGGGGACCCTACGGAACCGGGTTCGATCCCGACATGCTCGAAGGAGAGGACATCCTGTTCATCGCCGGCGGCATCGGGCTGGCACCCCTCCGGTCGATCATCAACTACACGCTCGACGAACGCGAGCGCTTCGGGGAACTGACGACGGTCTACGGCTGCAAAGAGCCCGCAGAGCGTCTCTACCCGGACGAACTGGCGGAATGGGCCACCGGCGACAAGATGGACTTTCTGGAGACAGTCGATCAGTGTCCGGAGGACCAGGAGTGGGACGGGCCGACGGGCGTCATCACGACCATCATCCCGGAGGTCGACATCGACGTCGAGACGACGAAAGTGCTGGTCTGTGGGCCGCCGGTGATGTACAAATTCGTCCTGCAGGAACTGGACAAGATGGGCGTCCCGGACGAGAACATCTACCTCTCGCTGGAACGCAACATGCACTGTGGTCGCGGCCTCTGTGGCCACTGCCAGATCAACGAACTGTACGTCTGTACGGACGGCCCGGTATTCCACTATCCGGTGGTTCGCGACAAAGAGGAGGCAGAAGTATGAGCGAAAAACCCAGGGTCGCCTTCTTCGACTTCGCCGGGTGCGAGGGCGATCAACTCGAGATAATCAACCTCGAGGAGCGCCTGCTCGACCTCGTCGAGGTCGTCGACGTGGTCAGCTTCCGCGAGGCGATGTCCGAACACAGCGACGACTACGACATCGCCTTTGTCGAGGGGTCGATCACGACACCCCACGACGTCGAACGGCTCGAAGAAGTGCGATCGAACGCGGATACCGTCATCGCCATCGGTTCCTGTTCGGCGTTCGGCGGCATCAACTCGATTCGGAACGAACAGGACTTCGAGACGGTCAAAGAACGGGCCTACGGCGATGACGCGGCGATGTTCGACGACCCGGACGCCGAACTGTTCGATTCGTTCGAGCAGGCCCAGCCCGCCAAGGCGTTCGTCGACGTCGAATACGAGATTCCCGGCTGTCCGATCGATGGCGAGGAATTCATCCAGACGGTAACCGCCATATTGCAGGGTGGCGATCCGTCGTTGGCGAACCACCCCGTCTGCGTCGACTGCAAACTCGCGGAGAACACGTGTGCGTTCGAGCGTGACGAAATCTGTCTCGGACCGATCACGCGTGGCGGTGGCTGCGATGCGACCTGTGTCTCGCAGGGCACCCGTTGCTGGGGCTGCCGAGGGATGGTCGATAATCCCGCCGAAGACGCCTACAGTGAGGTGCTGCAAGAATACGGGGTGACCACTGACGAACTGGTCAACGAGTTTACGCTCTACTGGAGCTGGCAGCGCGAACACGGCCCCCAGGCCGACGTACAGGAGGTGGAACAATGAGTCAGGATATCAGCATCGAAGGCGACCTCGTCACACGCGTCGAAGGGCACGGCGAACTCGTCGTCAACGCCACCGACGGACAGCTCGAGGAGTGTGAGTGGCAAGTGGTCGAATCGCCCCGGTTTTTCGAGTCGATGGTCGTCGGCCGAGACTGGGACGAAATTCACCACATCGTCTCGCGGATCTGCGGGATCTGTTCGGTCACACATACGATGACCGGATTGAAAGCGGTCGAGGACGCAATGGACGTCGAGTTGTCCGAGCAGGACATCATGCTCCGGAAACTCGCTCTGGCCGGCGAGACCCTCCAGAGTCACGTACTGCACCTGGGCTATCTCGCCTTGCCGGACCTCGTCGACGCGAAATCCGTCGTGCCGATGGCCAGCACGCACGAGGAGGAAGTCAAGACGGTCATCCGACTGCACAAACTGGGCAACGAGTTGATCGAGACCGTCGCCGGGCGGTCGACCCACGCCCAGCGAACGATCCCCGGTGGCTTCTCGCAGCTTCCCCACGAGGCTGAACTCCGGGACCTCCGGACGTCCCTGGAAGACTCCTGGAGCGACATCGAGGCAGTCGTGGATCTCATCCTGTCGCTCGCCGACAGACTCCCCGATTTCACCCGCGAGACAGAGTACATCTCGCTGACTGATCCCGATGAGTACGCCCTCTACGATGGGGTGCCGTATTCCTCGGACACGGGCGAACTCGATCTCGCGGAATACAGGGATATCGTCAACGAGCACGTCGTCGAACAATCGACGGCGAAGTTCACGAAACACAACCGCGAATCCTATATGGTCGGGGCACTGGCTCGCTTCAACAACAACTACGAACAGCTGGGACCGATGGCAACGGCCGTCGCCGACCGCTTCGGCCTCAAACCGGTCTGTCACAAGCCCTATATGAACAACGTGGCCCAACTCGTCGAGACGGCCCATCTCGTCGAGAATTCGATCGAGTTAATCGACTCGATTCTCGAATCCGGCCTCGACGAGCAATCCGATTACCACAAACCCGACGTTGACGTGACGGCGGGCCAGGGTGTCGGTGCGATCGAAGCGCCACGTGGCATCCTCTTCCACGATTACACCGTCGACGAGGAGGGCACGGCCGTCGAGGGCAACTGCGTGATTCCCACCAATCAGAATCACGCCAACATCCAGCAGGACATGGAGGAACTGGTACCGTCGATCATCGACCAGCCCGAAGACCAGATCGAGCACACGCTGGAAATGCTGGTCCGGGCATATGACCCCTGCATCTCCTGTTCGACGCACTATCTCGATATCGAATTCGTCGACGAACAGCCCGAATGATGACAGACTGCGACGCCGTGATCGCGCTCGGGAATCCCTTCCGGAAGGACGACGGCGTCGGACCGATTCTGCTCGACCGTCTCAGGGGTCGGGAGTTGCCAGACGTGGAGTTTGTAGATCTGGGTGATCCCGGGTTCCGGCTGATCCACGCCCTCGCCGACTACTCGTCGGTGGTAATCGTCGACGCCGTCGATTTCGGTGCCGAGCCGGGTACTTTCGAGGTGTTCGATCCCGCCGACACCAAGCCGACACAGCGGGAGCGGAGTTCGCACAAGACGGACGTCTTTGAGTTACTCGAGGTCTCCGAGGCGGTCGAGGCTCCAACCACCGTTCGGGTATTCGGCGTCCAGCCCAGGTCGGTCGACTTCGGTGACGACCTCACCGACGAGGTGACGGCAGTCCTGCCCCGGGCGACCGACGCGCTCGTCGACACGATCGAAGACCTGTGACTGACGTGTTCACCAATCAGGGCGCGACACCGACGGTCAAGAGCGTCCCGTGTTCGCGGTAGTGTTCGACCATCGCCTCGCGACTCGTCCAGTCCTCAGTGGGGAACTCGCCCGCCGGCGGGATCTCGACCTCGCGGTCGGGGATCGAATCCTGTTCGGCGACGTGAAAGCCGGCCGCCCGGAAGCGCTCGCGGTACTCCTGGCGCGACCAGCGAGTCATCTCGACGTCGACGTACTCCGTCCACTCGGCGGTGTGGGGGTTGTCATCGTGGAAATCCACCGCGCAGTAGAAGGTCCCGCCCGGCTGCAGGACGCGCCGGATCTCCTCCAGCGCCGCCATCGGGTCGCTCGCGTAGTAAAACGCTTCCATCGAGAAGACGTGGTCGATACTGTTGGACTCGAAAGGCAGGTGTTCGAAGTCCCCGACGAGAAAGCCCACACCGGGGTCGTCAGTGTACTCGCGGGCGTTGCTGGCCATCTCCGGTGACCCGTCCAGTCCGTAGGCCCGGCCGGCACCGCCGGCTTCCCGCATCGCGCGTGCAGCGTAGCCGCTGCCACACCCGAGATCGAGGACGATCTCGCCCTCCTCGACCGGCATCCGCGCTAGCGCGTGCTTGGCTGTGTGCCAGTGGCGCTCTTCCATGCCCCTGTCGCGGCCCTCAGCCGCCCACTCGTCGAATTCCTCGCGAACGCTCATATCCCCGTCCAGTACTGCGGCGGTAAAAACGGGTTCGACTGCCACCGCCGAACCCCTTCGTTTCGTATGGAGAACAGTCTAAATCTTAATATATAGCCGTACGTACTCCGATAGAGGTGCGTTTCGCGTGCATCCGGTGGAAGGGCCCGGCCCCCGGTTTCCGATGGAACGCCATGTACGGCTGCGAACGGGAACCCGAACCGGTTTGGGGCTCGTCCTGCCAGCATTCGGTATGGCTCGACGGAGACCGCGGTTCAAATTCGACGACGTCGCCCAGCAGTTCGTCGGCGGGTTCCTGCTGGCCGGCCCGTTCGTCGTCACCCAAGAAGTGTGGGAACTAGCAGAGAACATGACCAACTGGCACGCGTTGTTCGTCGTCAGCATCGTCTTCGCGATCGGTTACGGCGCGCTGTACGAGGCCGACGACGACCGCGATCCCGAGAGCGAACCCGAAGTGGCTGGGATCCCACTTCGTTTTATTTCTTTGATATTTATCGCCTTCGGATCGGTATTGCTGCTGTCGCTGGCGGTGACCGCGCCCGATCAGTTCCTGGGCAGGTCAGCCCCGCGTGAGCAAGCGGTCGTCACCGGTCGCGCTGTCGCCGTCGGCGCAATCTTCAGCGTCGTCGGGGCTGCGACTGCCGACTCGGTGTTCTGATCGTCGCCGATAAGAAGGCTCATACTGCCGGCTATAAGTTCGTGAAGATTTTCGGCACCCCCGGGGGTGCCGGAATACGTGCGAAAAGTTATAGCCGGCAGTATCAGGCTCCACCGTCGCCGTAGGTCTCTTCCAGGTACTCGACTATGTCGCTGCTCTCAGGCATCG
>JAZKRQ010000009.1:0-33086 GCA_036628575.1 Halapricum sp. | reverse complement strand
GCGGCCGTAAGAACCGTGTCTGGATGGTATAACGATTCCACAACACCCATCCAGACGCTCTCCGAGAACCTAATCTCAGTACCTCACAAAGTTCGGTACTGAATCTCATCAGTCGTGACTAATTCTTGACCCGATGGGAACTACCGATCTTGGTTACTCACCACCGCCGCTGTTGGAGCGGTTGATCGAAGACGCACAGAAGATCCACCAACAACGACCAATCTTACAACAGACGCTCGCTACCACTACGCAACCGAGATGTGAGGCCTAACTAAAGACCAATGGTTAGGCCCACTTGCAGGCGTCACTGTCGACAACGAGAACCTCCACTCGAGGGATCAAGGAAGCCAAAGGTAGACACCGACAGCGCACTAAGGATTCGTATGACTCACGACCGCATTCATGCTCGGAAACCGACCCACGATATCGAGCGCTGGTCAACCGGGACTATCGACGCGATCGATCAGCGAGACGGACATTGTGTCGTCACGGTTGCAACCGACGATAGCGACACGGTCGAACTCGTTGTGACCCTTGCCATTCGAGATCTGTTCCTTAGCCGGTTGGCAATCGACGATGCCACATCACCAGTCGGCGAGCAGGTTTGGTACCGAAAGCATGGTGGCTGAGGTCTACACACCATTGGGGGAACCAATCTCTCCAATGAGGAACTGCTCACACTCGACGTGGACGTGTTGATCCCGGCAGCAATCGAGAACCAACTCACCGAAGAGAACATGGCTGACATTCGAGCCGATGCCGTCCTTGAGATGGCAAATGGACCGACAACGCCAACTGCCGACGAGTATCTCTCGGAGCAAGGGGTCCCGGTTATCCCCGATATCCTCGCTAACGCCGGTGGCGTCCTGACGTCATACTTCGAGTGGGTGCAAAACACGACAAACGAATACTGGACAACCGATCAGGTCGAAACCCGACTCCGAACCCATATGCGGACAGCCTTCGAGGATGTCGCCCGGACCAAGCATAACGGTAGTGCTGATCGGACGTGGCGAGAAGCAGCCTACACCCGTGCAGTCGAGGCAGTGCTGACAGCCGAAATGTATCGGAGCAACATTCCAGAGCAGTGAACCAGGGTCCAACCCCGAGACACTTGGCCTGCTCCGCCTGTCGAAGGCGTTCGTCTCAGCAAGGAGTGCTCACTTGGACGAGGGCAGTTCGAGCCTCGATAAGATAGTCTCCTGGTACTTTCAGATAGAGATGATAGTAGGAGGGACTAATAACGTGGCAAAGTAAAGCTATACTAATGAGTACCGGTCAGGAGGAGCGCGATATCCTCTTCGAGTATGTCGAATTCGCCCTGGAGGTGACGCACTCATCAATTTGGGCGGTGGATCTCGACACGGGGACGATGAAGACACAGCTTGGCCCGGCTGCAGACTTGTTCAATTTCGAGACGGCCGAGTTGGACACCGTCGAGCCGTTCTTCGAAGAAGGGATCCACCCCGATGACGTCGCTACGGTCGAATCTGTCTACCAGGATGTCCTCACCGAGGAACGCGATCAGTATCGGGTCGAATATCGCACGCATCCTGACAATGGCGAGATCAGCTGGATCGAAACGTATGCCCGGGTCAAAGCCACTGAGCAGGGTCGGATCCTCATCGGTACCTCAACGGATATCACCGAACGGAAACACCACGAACGAGAGTTAGAAGCGCAAAACAAGCGCTTGGAGGAGTTCGCCAACGTTCTTTCGCACGACCTTCGTAATCCATTGCACGTGGCGATGGGCCACGTCGAACTGGCTCAAGAGGAGACGGCCACCGAACATCTCGATACGGTGGCACGGATGTTGGAGCAGATGGAAGACCTGACTGACGACCTGTTGGCATCCATTGCGGACGGCGGGCCAGTCATCCGTGGCGGTGGAACCACCGACACGATCGAAACGGTCGCGCTGTCCGAGATCGCCAGGACCAGTTGGGAGGCGACCACGACAGACGAGGCCACACTCCAGATCGATACCGAGCAAACGATCCACGCCGATCGAGCCAGCCTGCAGCAACTCCTTGAAAACCTGTTTCGCAACGCTATCGAGCACGGCGGCCCCGATGTGACGGTTACAATCGGCTCGCTTGACGATACGTCCGGGTTCTACGTCGCCGACGACGGGCCGGGGATTCCCGACCGGGAGCGGACACGTATTTTTGACGCCGGGTATTCAACATCGGAGACGGGAACGGGTTTGGGGCTGCACATCGTCAAGAACGTCGTTGAGGCTCAACAGTGGGAGATCAGCGTCACGGAAAGCGCGAAGGGCGGTGCCCGATTCGACGTACGCGGTGTCTCCACGACCTGATATATCTTGGCACCCCGACCAGCGGCGGGGCTGCGGGGTCCTTCGAGCGGTGCGTACTTGTTGGTATGTTCTGCTGACACTGCGCCGTATGCTTTCCGGACGACGATAATTAACAAGGCTCTATGCGTCTTTAGTTAATACTTTCAGTAATACCGATCAGATGGGTTTTCTAATCACATTCCGCCTGTTCAGACCAGCTTCAGCGAGAAATGTCTGTTTGTGATAGCTGCCTATTGCTCGTTCTCGGGAGAGCCAACGGCGTCCTTAAGCTCCTTATGTCGTGCGATACCCGATACAGCCCGGTCGAGTTCCGCCTCTGCCTCCGTATGAGGTTCATGGGACAGGATCTCTTTCTGTGGCTCGGTCACCACCTCCGTGCCCGTAATCTCCACGAACAGTTCTCCGAGGGCATCAGATTGTATCGACATGGTAGATCGTTCTCATTCGGTCCTTGTTAAATGATAACACGCGACTCATATTCTGATAAAACGGCGCCGCTACTAAGATTGAGCGAGGCAAAGCGGCGGATTCTCTCACATCCTGATTACTGGGAGTATTATCTAGAGACGAATGACGCTATACCTATTCTGAGAAACCTGAGTCGGGACACAATCGGTTTGATCGAGGTGTATTTTCCACTCGAAATAGCGGGGTGTAATATACTATGACACACTCAGTAGGAATATGGGGTCACGGAGTGGCTAAATTGGGTAACCTAATGTCAGAGGCACGTGGTGCCATCCCGTTCCCCCACATGAGTAACTACAGTATTTACACAAAAAACTGTTATGAATATTTATTTATGTTACCAAGTAGGTTAAAACCACTTGACGGCAATAATCCCCATCTAACTCACATAGAGATAGCTGCTATATCGCCAACCGAGGGAACAGTTACGTGGGGGGCTTTCCACGCGCAAGAAACGCCAGTATTCCCGACTGGCCATAGCCTTCCCTTGTCACCCAATTCGTCTCCTAACTAAATCCCGTCATGGTCCCTCGTCATGAATACACAGAGCGTATCTCGCACGGTTTGAAATATTCACCCGACTCACACGGACGCCCCCACCAACCCTACAGCGAATTTATCCCACAAGCAATTTCGTCTACCGTGGCTTCATAGTGATTACTGTAAGTCTGTTCCGGGTCGACCGCACGGCATCGTGCGGTCGCACCGGTAAATCGTTACAGTAATCACTATCAGTCGTGAATCGCTAGATTCCTGGAGCAAAGCGTCTTTTGGCCGTATTTAGCAGTTCAGAGTGCAAGCGGCAGTACCTCCGTGCTGGCTGATCGTCCAGACTGATAGTTGCGTGCTCGTCCGGAACTGGTCGCCGCTCGTCTTCGTTTCCGGCGACCGGTTCCAGCGGCCGCATCACTTACTCCACGGATCGGGACGGGTGGGGGACCTTGAGATTGGTTCGGGCGTTCGCGTGACTCTGTCGTAGGCGGCGGCTGCCAGCAGACCGACGCCGAACAGCGCGCTGAAGGCATACAACGCAACAATCGCCCGGCCACCGCTCAGCCCGACGGCACTGATGACCACGACGGCTACGGCCGCATAGAGGCCCAGAACGGCCTTGACTGTATTTTGGTCCATGCGGATCCTTGAAGCCGTAAACGCAAAGAGGTTAGGCATTGTTTCGTTTTTCAGATCGCTCATCTGTAGAAGCGAATACCCGAGAATCACCCCCGTCATATTGTGCGCGAGAGCCTCTCCTCGTTCCAAGCAAAATCGGCCCTTGACTCAGGTACCCGGTTCTACAGATGAGCGCTCAGCAATTCCGAACTCAAGCTCCGGAAACAGTAGCGATGACGCCGCCCGACTCACCTGTTGTGCCTCGGTTGTCTCGACCATATCGAGACAACGACCGCGACGACAATCGATTCTCTCCCACTTCAGCAACTACTGTTTAGCCGTGGGTTAGCTTACGTCCTTTAGCGTGTCATAGAATCATTCACAGCCGATTTTTCTGCGGTGCAACTCGGGTGATAAAATGTTGATATAGATATTGTTGCGGAAGGCAGTGCAAGATATAGAGGTTCTATCCAGCAGACGAGCTGCTGGCTCGGACAGCCACTATCCTACCAGCCATCTCGGGATATTCCCGTCATGGAAGGCGGCTGATTGGGGAACGGATCGGGTCACCGGAGCCGCAGAACCGCTGGTACCAGCGCCCGGAGACGAACCTCGACCGGTCCCAGAGATAGCAGTTGTGACAGCGTACCAGGCGCGGCGTCTGTCCCGGCGACCGCAATCACTGCGCTCCCGACCCGTATTTCGGCGGTCAGGTCAGCCTCGGAGAGCACCCGCGAGAGGGCCGGTAACCGCTCGTGTTCACGCCGTAGCAGACGAAATCCGGCTCTCACCGAGGGAACCTGGACCCGGATGCGATCGCCAACAGTACTGATTGCGAGGTCGATGTTATCGACGGTCACCGAAAGATTAGCCGTGACACTGAGATCGGGACCGCTGCGAGCGAGACCCTCAACGGTTGCGACCAGGTCACCGCTCGCTGCCACAGTCAGTCACTCTCGTTGGTCGTGATGCGAACCGTTCCGTCAACGTGCCAGTGAGCGTGATCAGCGTCCTCGCCGACCTTGCTTGGGACAGCCACGTCCATGTCCTCGAATTCGTAAACAATCTCCGCTCCCCGACCGGTCAATCTATCGTACAGACCGACAGCGAGCTCGGGCCAGTTAGTCGGTTCCTCGATATGCTCTTCGGTTGTTGATTCTGATTCGCTCATCATTTTCCATGGGGGATGGAGCCACTTATACCTGTGCCACAGTCCGCGGGCGGCCTAACAGTCACTCCCTGATGAGCCATCAAGGATGGGAGCGAGACAACGGTAATGATTGACCTACTGGTCACACCCGCTTCACGTTTGAGTCGATGCTGACTACGCGCCTCCTATTCAGCAGCGCTATTACTGGTTGACAGAAATCTGCCAAAAAGAGCGTGATGGACAGAAAGGCTGTACCTATCTCCACCATGTAAAACGTACCCACAAGTGCAGAAAACGGTAGCACTTCCACTGGAGATCGGACGAGGGCCACGTGCTGAATAGATGGGATGAAAATGCACCTGTTACTGCTGCTGTCTCCACGTCGCAAGCGCGTCGCTGAGCCGCGAGATATACTCCTCGGGCGGAAAGCGCCACCAGTCGAACGTCCGGTTTTTACCCGGCGCGAAGGAGGCCATCGAGACCGCGACCGAACACTATCGCGTCGGCCTCGTCACCAACGGCGTCCCGTGGATGCAGTCCCAGACACCCGCCGGACTCGGGATTGCGGATCGCTTCGAGACGATCGTCCACGGCAGTCACGACGCGGCCTACAAGCCCAATTCCGAACCGTTACACACGGCGCTTGGCGAACTCGGCGTCGAGCGCGACCGGGCCGTTCACGTCGGCAACTCCCTCTCGGCCGACGTCGCCGGCCCGCACAACGCCGGCCTCCAGTCCGTCTGGCTCGACGGCGACAGCAGTATCGACCCGGACCCCGTACCCGATTACCGGGTCGAATCGATGGGCGACGTCGCCGACGAACCCTGGAACGAGGGGCATTTCGGAGGGCAGCCACGGCGGTCACGAGTCAACGTAACAGGCTGCCCAGGAAGATCACCAGACCGAGGAGCACGAGGAACGCGGCGACGACTCTGAACAGTGAGACTTTCCACCACGCCGCCTCCGTCTCGGCGGCCGAATGCGTACTCCCGATCGCGTCCAGTTTCTCTGTAACGTCCGCTATCGAACGGGCCCCGACGATCAACACCCCACCGGCTAACATGATCAGCAAGCCGGCAAAAAGGTCCGCGAAGACGACCATACACGACGGTGAAAGAACGAGTACAAGATTCTTTCGAAATACCTGAAGTCAGATAGCACTCGGATCAGATGTATATTCTCTCTTATGTTTTTTGGAACGTCGATGACGGCCGGTTGATAGATTTATCAAATGACTATCATATGTATTCTCACCATAGTTAGCGTCTGTGATTCGTAGTCTCCCCTTAGCTCAATATCCCTGCCACGTCTTGCGATATGATATCTGAGGTCGGTTTTTCTAGTAATCGGGGTGAATGCCCTCTTTTTCGCTCGCGCTGTAGCTAAGAGCTTTAGCGACAGCGCAGAGCAATATAAGGTCGTGAGAGGGGGTGAATTTGGACTCAGACCCCCCTATTTCGTCCCAAGATGCCCCGACCAAACTCAGTAAAATGGGGGATTTACCCCCAGAAGAATTGGGGCTGCCCGGATGGGCCACCGTCAAACGCCCGGTGGATGGGCTTGGGATATCTGCCCCGGAAGTTCCCAAAATACTGATATAGATTGAAGCCCTCCGGCACGAGGCCGCTGCGGGGGGTGGGGTGCGTTCACCAAACGTCGTCTCGTGAGTGTCTCGAGAAGTCTGGTTCAGTGTGGTTACGGAGATCGTCGTTGTCCACTCTCTCGGCTTCTGAACCTAGTCGTTCGACCGTGCTCAAAATCTGCGTTGTGGAGACTGTTTGATCGGCCAGTTGGCGCAGCGTGTGTCCTAGTGGAGCCGCGTGTCCCTTGCTGGTGCTCAGGGCTGTCGTCGTGGGAAACCAGTTCATCCTTCGGTTGGATTCATAGTGACTACTGTAACTATGTACCGGTACGACCGCCCGACGAGTGATTAGCGCAACGGCTGAATACTCAGACAGCGTATTCTCCTTTATAATTGGGTCGCGTCGGTTTGAGGTTGTTGAGCATTTGTCGAGCACAGAGTTAGACCAGGCACTCGATGAGGCACAGAAGGCGGACGAGAGCCATCTCGTCCGCCGGCTCTGCTTCGTGAAAAATCTCTACGATGGACAGACCCAACAGCAAGCAGGAGAGGCTGTTGGCGTCTCCCAGCCCACCAGTAGTCGCTGGGCACGCGCGTGGAATAACGGTGGTATTGATGGTCTTCGCCCACGCTTCGGCGGCGGACGGCCGCCGAAGCTCTCCCCTGCCCAGTGGAACGAAATCTGTGCAGTCCTCAAAGATGGTCAACCGTGGACGCCATGTGAGATCCACGCGCTTATCGAACAACACTATGGCGTTACTTACCATCCGACGCATCTCGCCCGGAAACTTCGAGCGTCGGGCATGCACTACGCCAAACCACGACCAATGGATCCTCGTAGTCCCGACGACGCAGAGGAGATTCTCGCCGAGCGCCTGGGCGAGGCGCTCGGCGAGGGCCAAGAGTCTGACGAAGATGATCCCGTCGTGTTCGGATTTTTTCGATGAAGCGTGGCCCCAGCCGTTCGAAAATTCGCAACGGATGTGGTCGTACGACCGCACTGTTCGAATCGACAAACCGTTGGTAGCAGTCCCGTGGCGGTCGATTGGCTTCTACGCACTGACTGGCCAGAGCGTGATCACGTATAAAGAAGAGTTAGTCAAAGAGACGATTGTCGAAGCGCTCGAGGAGATACGCGAGCAGAATCCGCGGGGTCGGATTCTGCTCGTGGCCGATAACTACGGTTCCCATCATGCGAAACTCACACAGCGACGGGCCGACGAACTCGGCATCGAGTTCGTCTTTATCCCACCGTACTCGCCAACACTGAACGCAATCGAACCGCTGTGGAAAGACCTCAAACGAGAAATCTCGCCAGAGATTTTCGAGGGCAAAGAGCACTTCAGAGAGTTCGTCACCAAGACATTCCTTCGGCTGAGCCACCGGCTGAGTTTTGCTGACGACTGGATCAATACCTTCCTCCCAGATATTCAGGTGTTACAGTGATCACTCGAGCGCTGGCTGACTGCCTAAACCGCTTACTACAACCACCATCGGAGTCACCAGACGCTGGAAAATCAGACGCCAGTCAAAGCACTCAAAATGGAGGGTTCAATCTAGCAGTACCTCAGTTAAAGTGGTTTTTTATTTAATAATTCAACCATGCGCTCATATTCATCATCATAACTCTATGAGTGACTGATGAATATCCGGTAGGGTGATTGGATAGCAGTATTCCAATACTGTCGCCCTCTGTCATTCAACACAGCATAGTAAGTCAGTCATGAGTCGTATTGAAGGCCAGCTGATAAATCACACGTTCGCATAGCCACCGCATTTTTATTGGCCGACAACGAGGAATGTTCATGCACCGCCGGGACGTACTACGCGGTATCGGCACTACCGGGGCCCTGCTTGTCATGGGGTGTGTGGGCCAGTCAGAGACGGAAACTGGCGGGGGCACCACATCGACCGAATCGAAACCAACACCGGAGGTAAACGTTCCGACAGAGGCGGGGACGGGTTTCACGATGGGAGAAGCACAACAGCCGACACCATCTCCAAGGAGTGGCACTGTGACAGTCGACGTCGGGCCGGGGACGTTCTATAGGCCGGCGTCGCTGCGTGTCCTCTCGGGGACGACTGTCAGGTGGGTGTGGCGGTCTGACAATCACAACATCGCGGTGAAAGAACAGCCGGATGGCGCTGATTGGGAAGGGCATACGCCTATCGAAGATACAGGATATAAAATCGAGTTTGCGTTCACCGTTTCAGGCACGTATGAGTACTTTTGTGAACCACATATCCGCCAGGGAATGATCGGTAGTGTGACAGTCATTTAGCACTCTTCCGATATAATCGATGAGAATTTCTCGAAAGCGATATTCAAGATGTGCGTTTCTTTGGTCCTCGGTGTAGACTTTCGCATTGAACGTCGAAGGTCGTTACCGCATTATGGCCGACAATGTGGTTTCACGCACACACAACCCCTGCGATCTGAGTCGAAAACTACTGATTTATGGATGAATAGCTCACTCAGTCCCAGTTAACTCCACGCTGAGCGCTCGCTCGGTCGCCGCGGCCAGCGACTCGTAAAACGGGCTTCGGGTCCGTTCAGAGACCGCTGATAGGAACTCGCCTGTCCACTGGCGCGGATGTTCGTCGAGGAACTGTTCGCAGGCCTCAAGTTCGTTGTTGTCAGCGAGATACGCCGCGAACTCGAGTTCCGTAGCGATGTGGTCAGGCATCTCCGGGTTGTCGTCCGCGATGGCGACACCGTGTGTTCGGTACCACTTGCGGACCGCCTCTGTTGAGGCACCCCTGACTGGGCCGAACTCTTCGTCCGGGTCCCGATTCCGATAGACGCTTTCGTAGGGGGGAACTTGGTCGGGGTCAGGTCCGAGCAGCAGTCGTGTGTATTCCGCACGAAGGTCCTCGAGGGTCACGTCTTCGACATCGGGAACGATTCCCTGGAGCTTGCCCGTATTGACTATCTCGACGATCGACTCGGTAGGGCGACTCCAGCACTCTGAGAGCACGGCGAACACCGCTGCATCCTGACTGTCGAACTCTCCAGAGCCGCCGAAATCTGAAGGCCCCATAGTGTCGTGTGTCATAGCCATCACAGTTCCTTTTCGCCACCATCTGCCATAGTAGCGTTCCGCTTAGCTACTGGGAGATATCGCAATCCTATCGTAAAGATGAGCACTCCGAAGGCGATGATACCGACAGTGATTAAGACTTCGATGAGCGTTGGGGTGTACGTACCCGTGGCAGCCCAAATGTTCGATCCGAGGCTCTCGTACCCGCCGCCGGTAGAGATCCCGGGTGCCAAGCCGATATTGACCTGGTCGTAGCCGATGAATACCAGCCGGATACCCTCGAACATGACGCCGAACACTGCCAAGACGCTGGCCGTGAACACCGCCCACGTCCGCTTGCGGAGTGATGGAATTGCCAATATCGCGATGGGGACTGCCCCACCGACAATCGTCCACAGCCAGAAATAGACAGTGTCGCCGATGAGAAAGCCCACCGTGATATCCCAAAAGCCGAAGTGGTTGGCCCACGCGTGGGGCAACCGCTCAGCGGTGAGGAGATAGAGGACGTGGACGGCAGTGAACACGCCGAGGATTTTCCCGAGGCTGGGCAACGAGTCACCAGACAGCTCGAAGGTTGTGAAGTGCTCAACTAAGATACTAGTCGCGAGTAAAAGGCCGAGACCTGAGACGAGTGCTTTCGCGATGAATACCGGCGCGACGAGCGGACTGAACCAGTCGCCACGACCAATCTGGGTCGCGAAGATCCATCCTGTAACCGAGTGAAGCATGATCGCCGCCGGAATGGCGACTGCAGCCGTCCAAAATGCCAGTTTACGATCGCGTTCCCGACCGGCGTCGGTATCTTCGGTGCCGAACGCGAGCCGTGACCCATTGGCTGCGAGATCACGGCGGGTCAGTAGCCAGAGGTACCACAGACTGAGCGTTCCATAGAGGATCACAATCGCAAAGTCCCACACCATCGGTGACCGTAGGTCCGGCGAGGTGAAGAACTGGAATAACCTCAGAGGACGCCCGATATCAGGGAGAATTAATAACCCCGCGACTGTGATCGTCGCTACGCTGAGTAACACACCCAATCGGGATATCTCGGCATACTTCTGTGAGTGGAAGAACTTCGGTGTGCTTGAGATGATTAGACCACCGGCAGACAGTCCGATGAACAGTACGAACATCATAATATAGAGTCCCCAGGAGAACACGTTGCGCATTCCAGTCGCAACCAGGCCGGTCTGTATCTGGTAGGCCCAGGCCCCGAGTCCAGCTACGATCAGGACGCTGAGAATGCCAAGCCACACTTTCCCGAGAGTGCTGAACGAACCGATCGGTTTGTACCCATCGTCAGCACCGAGGTTGATGTCGTCACTCATTACTCCTCACCTCCGTCTGCATCGCCGAGCTCACTTTCGAGTTTTTCGCCGTGCCACGTACGGCCGGGTGTCATCTCACCGTTGATATAATAAGTGTTGGGGTCGGTCCCGAGGTCTTCGAGTAGCTGTTCGGTCTCGTACTCGTCGACGTATTCAGAGACCGTACTTTCCTCGTCATCAAGGTCGCCGAAGATACGCGCATCGGCCGGACAATTCACAACGCAGGCGGGATCTTTGCCTTCTTCGACCCGATGGCTACAGAACGTACACTTTTCAACCACGCCCTGGGGACGTTCCGGCACGTCACCGGTTCCGCCCTCGATCTTGTGTTCTGGTTCGTCCCAATTAAACACCCGCGCGTTGTAGGGGCAGGCTGCCATACAGTAGCGACAGCCAATACACTTCTCATAGTCGATCTCAACGATTCCGTCGTCACGCGTGTACGTCGCGTTCACCGGACAGACCTTCACACACGGCGCGTTCTCGCAATGCTGACACGCAGTGGGCTGGTGAGCCAGCTCTAAGGATCCGCCTGATCCGTCTTCGGGATATGTGCCGGCAGCTGCATCGATCGAATCGCCGCCCTCAGTGAGAACGCGGTTCCAGTACTGGCTCTTGCCGACGTTGTTCTCCTGTTTGCAAGTCACGGCACAGGCGTGACAGCCGATACAACGGTTCTGATCGATTACGAGTCCGTAATCAGTCATCGGCATCACCTCCTGCCTCGCCAGACTCGAGACGGGCACTCTGTGGCTCCTCGATAATGTGATCGTCGGCATCGACATTCGGAGCAGGTTCCACCTCAATCCGGGTGTCGTAGAACGCGAACGTCCGTCCGACCTCCGCGGTTTCCGCGTCGGTCAAATCGTTGTGGTGTCCCTTAACATAGTCGCGTGGCCACCAACCGTGGTCGGTGTTGGTGAGGCCGGGTCGCATACCGTCGTTGTACTCTGCTTTGAGTACCATTTCTCCGAGGTCGTTGTATGCTCTGACGTACTCCCCGTCCTCAATTCCGCGTTCGGATGCAGTCTTCGGATGGAGGGTAAGAGTTGGTTCAGGGTTAATCTCCCGCACCCAGTTGTTCATCTCGTATTGGGAGTGAATGTCGTATACGCCGTGTTTCTGCATGAACAGCAATGGATATTCATCTGCCTTCTCGTAATCCTCCGCTGTCCGTGCCTCGAGCGGTTCAGGTAGTTCCAGGGAAACACCTTCCTCAGGTAGCCCCGGCCCTTTCTCGGTCGGAGCGTCTTCGTCGTAGAGGTTGATGCGGCCAGCAGTGTTGTCGAAGTCCCCCTGGAATTCGATCTTCGAATAGTCCATCTCGACCGTCCCCTTCGACCGAAGTTCCTCGAAGTCCAGGCCATCGTCGCGTCCGACTAGCTTTCGCAGTTCCTGACGCTTGTCGCCGATGAACGCGTCCTCGAGCCCGAGTCGATTCGAAAGTTGGTTGAGAATCCAGTAGTCGGATTTGGACTCCCAGAGGGGCTCTTGGGCCTTGTGGCGATACATGATGTGCGGGTGAGGGTACGCTGCAACGACGTCTTCCTTTTCGAACCAGTGGCAGACCGGAAAAACGATGTCTGAATGCTGGACTGAGGTCGTATGGTGCATGTCTGCCCAGACGATCATCTCGACGTTGTTCAGGGCGTCGAGCCAGCGCTGACGGTCCGGGAAGTTGTTGGCCAGCATATTCGATTCCATCGCGTAAATCGCATCGAAGTCGTCGTTCTCAATCTTTCCGAGAATGTCCTTATATCCTACCCCAGTCGTCGGACTCGCGGAGACGCCCTCGCCGCTCCCGCCGCCCGGTGCGGTATAGTCGCCGATGCTTACGCCCTGGTTTCCGCCCCATAAATTGATATGGTGGTTGTGGATGTTTCCGGGGTTCCCGTAGTCGCCTGTCAGGGCCATCAGGATCGCGTAGGACTGGCCGAAGACGTGACCATAGAGGTAGCGACCGACGCCGTAACTCGGCATGATGCCGCCGGCACCCCGCGTCGCGAGCCAGCGAGCGGCCGTCCGGATATCGTCGGGATCGACACCGGCGATCTCGCCGACGGACTCCGGGGAGTACTCTGCGACGTGGTCGCGGAGCTCTGACAGTGACGTGCGGGTCTGGATTCCGTTCACTGTGAAGTCCCCAAAGAGCGCGTAGGGCCCCGTGGACTCCGGTTCCAGAGTCGTCGGCTCGTTGGTTTCGGTGTTCATCGCGACGATCTGCTCCTCGCTCCCGTTTTCGTGGACGGCTGATGCCCGCAGGAGATCGCCCGTATCTTGCCTCACGAGGGCTGGTCCGACCGAGCGCTTGCGGAGGAACTCGCTGTCGTAGGTTCCCTCCGCAAAGATCGAGTTCATCATCGCGAGCGCAACGTGGGTGTCTTTTCCCGGCTTGATTGGCAGCCACAGGTCGGATTTCGCTGCCGTTGTCGTGTAGACTGGGTCAATAGCTACGAACTTTGAGCCGTTCTCTTTGGCCGACAGCACCCACTCGGTGTCCATCTGGTGCTGGCTCCGGAACACATCGGACCCCCAAAAGATGAGCGTCCGATTTTTATCCCAGTTGGTCGGGGCATTCGTCGTCGGGAGGAACGCGCCCCACTTGTTTTCGGCTATGCGGCGGAAACCCTGACCCACGTTGGTGTCAATGCCATAGAAGAACCCGTCAGTGGTCCCTCCGAACAGCGACGCTAGTCGAGATTTGTACGTGGCGCCAAATCCATCGTTCCCCGACCCAGCGTGCCAGAGGATAGCCTCTGCTGTCCGCTGATCTTTGACTTCTTGCATCTTCTCAGCGACGATATTGAGTGCCTCGTCCCAGGAGAGAACCTCAAATTCGGCGTCCGCTCCCCGTCCCTCGGGGTTAGGATCGTCCGGCGACCAGTCGGTCCGTTTCATCGGGTATTTCAGACGTGTCGGGTCGTACACACGCTGTGTATGTGAAAGGCCCAGCACACAACCCCGTTCGAATCGCTCATCTTCCGGGACGTGTGGCTGGATCTTTTTGATCTTATTATTGCGCACGTGCACGTCGAGCGGACACTTACCCCGACAGTTCGGCGCACAGACTGATTGGATGACTTCGTCCTCGCCGACGAAGGATTCGATGCCTGGATCGTCTTTTGATGCTGGTCTGTCCATCTCTGAAAGGGTAGCGAGATAACCACCGCCGCCCAAGCCGAGGGTGGCGGCGCCAACCCCCGCTGATTTCATTACTTGACGCCTGCTGACGCCGTCTTTGTCACTCATTCTGAATCATCTCGATATTGGTTTGAACTCTCGATATCATCATTCGGTTGTTCCGTTTGCTCGTTCGATGGGGCCTGCCGATCTGATGCGAAATCAGGTCCAGTGTCTTGGTCTTTGGCCCCTTCTGGCCAGTCGCCCTGTTCGAATACTTCCAGTACCTCGTCGCGGTATCGGTCGTTGAACTCCTTGTCACTCAGTTCGCCACGGGCAACCCGAATCGCGTCTCGGGCCATGCGTCGACCAAGGTCGGTGTCAACCTCCTCGCCACGCAGGAGCTCCGCGACACGCTCTTCCCAGTCATCACTGGATGGAAGTAGCGGTTTATCGTTGTCAACTGAGTCTTCCACTATCGCGCTCCTCCGACTCAATGATGTACCTCTACAATCGTACCTCTCCGTATCAATAGTGACTGATTTTAAATGGGGGCGGATCACCTGTGTATCAGCTCAGACAGGGATCGCGTCACTCACAGGGATGGTCGGAGCCGATCAGAGGGATTTTCAATCCGATCGGGCGACCGAATCGCTGTTCCCTGGCGAAACCGATGGATTTCGACGCAAATCCCTATCAGTCGACTTGCACTATTTGAGAGACAAGGTTCGCTTCAGCCCGTTTGATCCGCCGACTCAAGGCGGATTTCGTAATATCGAGTTTCTCGGCAAGTTCGGCGAGTGAGATAGTCTGTGGGTCGTCGTAGTAACCGTTGGTGACCGCGAGTTCGAGCGTCTTCCGCTGTGTCTCCGTGAGTGTGGTTAGATCGAATGTTAACGATCGGGAGTGTTCCTCCCCCCCTTCTCGTTGTTCTACCTCGACGATCCGAAGTAGTCTCACCCGTTCCGAGACGGACTTCAAGTCCTCAATCAGGCTTCTGAGCCGCTCCCGATTGGGCAGGTGACACGATACGATGCACTGCTCTTGTTCGACCTCCTCGATCTTAGGTGGACAGTCGTATTTATCAAACTCGTGGCAGACACACCCGGAACATGTCTCTTGCTTTATGATATATACGCCGCTTTCGTTGTCTTCTCCGCTGCTAACCTTTGTCAGGCAGTTTCCGTCGTGAACAAACAAGTCCGCCGAGTCAAACTCTGCTATCTGCTCTGACATACTGCAGTGCGACGGAAAGGATATCCCTAACTCGACGTACAGGTGACAGCGTTCAGTTTCCTCCTTTGAGAGCGCCTCTGGGGTAAAGGACGTTCCGGGTGATATGTCGCTATCTGCGCTCTCTTCCGAGGAGTTATTCATCTTCTGGTTCTAGGGACTGGCCTGGGATAGCCTGCTCTCCAAACTCTTCGACTATTGCATCTTGATACTTTTCGTCGAATTCTGAGTCGCTCATTTCTCCGTTTGAGACGCGGATCGCGTCCCTGGCCATCTGAACGCCCAACTCGGTGTCATGCTCCACCTCATTTAACATGTCACGCGCCACATCTTCCCACTCCGGGAGCGGAGTAAGCTCCGGCTCATTTTTGGGGTCGCCCATAAATAACTACTTAGGCTCGCATATGTTATATTTTCCGGCGATTCTACCTACTTGGTGCCGCGGAATGAAAATCTAGAGCTCCTATCGATAAATAACCTACATTCGTCTTTTGTTAGGCTTTACACTTCGGTTGCGGTAGTTGGATAGAGAGATTTGAATTCTGGCGGTAAAGATGTCTCTCACGGTGATTTGAGTTCTCGGCCACCCAGCACTGATTACAACTGCTCTGGTGGACCGAGACCACGCCGTCGCCAGGTTGCTAACATCGTTGTGATCGTTTCGTGAATTCTGACGCCTTCGGCGGATCTAAGAATCTTTGGCAGAAAATTATCTCCTCCTGCTTCTATTTTGGCTAATGGTTCTATCTCGACAGCACCCCCCAGGGGTCGCACGTCGAAGATTTTGCTCGACCCAATATGAACACGAGCGCGACCCCGGACGTGTTCATATTTGTGCTCGCGCTCGCCGTACTGCCCACGCGATCAGCGTGATCACGCCGACGTGTCACCCACATATATAAAGAAATCTCCTTCCACTCACCGCAAAAATCTAGGAACAGCGATTCGTGTTCACAAGTATGGCCGATAGTCTCCGGATCCGATTCGACGGGAGCCGCTACCGCGAAGACGCTATCGAGAAGGCAGCCCGTTTCTACGACAAGAACAAGAGCGACGCCGCCGCGGGAGTATCACCCACCACCTCAACCAGAACGTTCCGCCTGATAGTGATTACTGTAACGATTTACCGGTGCGACCGCACGATGCCGTGCGGTCGACCCGGAACAGACTTACAGTAATCACTATGAGACAGTAAGCGAGCGGTGTGACGTTTCCCTGGAGGTGCTGTACCAGCACTACGACGTCCGGACGCTGCAGGAGAAGATGGCGGTTCGCCGGCAGCAGCTGGAGGAGACCGATCTATGAGCGCACACGCATACACGGGAACCCCCGTGCGTTTCGGGTCGAGCGTTCCAACCCGGCGATTCCATTCAGATTTATTATCATTTCGAATTATCAGTAATCTGCCCGAACTAGCGGTTGACGCCGAACATTTCGCTGAAGATGACAGGCGAAAGAAGGCATTGCTGAATCGAAGGAACCGCCGTCGGAAACCGGTCTTCGCACGGTTCGTTAGTTATAATGGTAGCTTTGATTCGAACGTCGCTCGGAGTGTGACCCAACAGGACTGCACCGGTTCACACCTGATTTCAGGCGTGACGGTCGATCCAATCGCAGAAGGCATTGAAGTCGTTCGCACCGGCTTCCTCAGCAATATCTCGCAAGGTCCCAGTCCGGAGTTCGTCGTGCAGCGGGACGGTTACCTGCCGTCTATCGTCCTCGTTGGTCGGGTGTTCGTAGTACAGTTGGACGTGATCACCGACTATCCGCCGCCACTCGAACCCGCCGACGTTTACCAGCACCTTCACGACTTCCATCCCGGAGAACGTTCGCCGCCCCATCTATTGCATGAAGTCCGGGAGTTCCGAATCTCCAGTCGTGTTGTCTTCCGGATCGATACCGAGTTCTCGGAGTTCCTCGTCGGTCGGCTCGCGTCCGATTTCGCCGTTGTGCAAAGCGACAGCTTCGTCGAGCATTTCCAGTGCTTCCTCTCGTGTTTCCCCCTGGGTAGTGACGCTGGTCTCCACATCAGTAATAACCCAGACATCGTCCTCCCGCCACATTCGAATCTCGTCCTCGAGATCGGGATCACCGTCGCGTGTGGAACTCGCCATTACCCTGAACTAGGGTCGACTTGTCTGATAAGGTTTCGGCCCACAGGCACCAGCACGCTATTCCGGTCGAGCGTTCCAACCCGGCGAGTCCACTTCCCCCTTATCGGGTGTTTTATCCTCCTATACGGCCGATTTATCGAGGGCGTGATTGATTCGGCAGGAATTCGTTATGAGTCGTGTCGAGGGTCATCGCTGGCTCGGATTCGCGTTCCTCGACTCGAAGATGGACGAGATACTCATAGTGACTGCTGTAACTATTCATCGGTACGACCGCCCGACTGCGGGCGGTCGATGTGGCATTGACTTACAGCAGTCACTATGAGAGGTGCGAGCCCGGCGACAGGAACTATGCGTACCGGTCTTCGAGGTCTTTCACGCGCTCGTAGTCGGTCAGTTCGTTTCTGAGGTCGAAACTAGCGATGTTCTCGAGGATGTCGCCGGTCGTGCCCGATTCGCGGATGTGCTCCGCGGTTTCGACCATTCGGACCATCGCCGAGCGCAACAGCGAGTTGGGGAAGATCACCAGGTCGAAGCCCAGCGACTCGAGTTCGTCGGCTGTCTTCATAGGTGTCTTGCCGTACTCGACCATGTTGGCCATCACCGGCGCGTCGATCTCCTCGCAGAAGCGCCGCATCTCTGTCTCGTCCTGGGGGGCTTCGGGGAAGATCAGGTCCGCGCCGGCGTCGGCATAGGCGTTCGCCCGCTCGATGGCGGCATCGACGCCCTCGACCGCGCGGGCGTCGGTCCGCGCGGCGACGGTGAACGAGGAGTCCTCGCGCGCCTCGATCGCGGCCTCGACCTTCCGAACCATCTCCTCGACCGGGATCAGATCCTTCCCTTCGAAGTGACCGCACTTCTTTGGGAAGTCCTGATCCTCGATATGCAGTGCCGAGGCCCCTTCCCGTTCGTAGGCCTGGACTGTCCGCCGGACGTGCAGCGGGTTGCCGTAGCCCTCGTCGGCGTCCGAGAACAGTGGGATCGAAACACCGTCAGTGACGTACTCGATGCGGCGGCGCATCTCGGTCTGGGTGACGTACCCGACATCGGCGATACCGAGTTTCGTGTTCGAGACGCCTGCACCCGAGAGATATACCGCGTCGAAGCCCGCCTTCTCGACGATCTTCGCACTCAACGCGTCGTAACAACCGGGAAGGACGGCGATTTCGTCTGCGTCGATGGCGTCGCGGAGGCTGGCATTCCGTTGGTGACGTGATGGCATGGCATCCATTTATCTACAGGCGAATATAAAGGGAGACGTACCAGCAATGTCCGACTCGTCCCTTGCGACCCGGCTGGCGCGCTACGCGCACGATCTCACGTACGACGATCTCGACGAGACGACCGTCGACCGCGTGAAAGACCGCCTGCTCGACTCGCTGGCCTGTGCGTACGCCGCCATGGACGAACCGCCTGTCAGGCAGACGCTCGCTGTCGCCGAGCGCAAGAGCGGCGAGACGCCCGCCTCGATCATTGGCGGTGGAACTTCTTCGATGGATCACGCAGCACTCGCCAACGGCGTGTTGATCCGCTATCTCGACTGGAACGACACCTACCTCTCGAAGGAACCCGGGCATCCCTCGGATAATCTCGGCGCGATTCTTGCAGTCTCGGATGCCGTCGACGCCTCGGGCCGGGAGACGATTCTGGCGACCGCGCTCGCGTACGAACTCCAGTGTCGGCTCTGTGATGCCGCCTCGTTACGGACTCACGGGTTCGATCACGTCAACTACGGTCTCGTCTCGGCGACACTCGCGGTCGCGAAACTGATGGACCTCTCCGTCGAGACGATGACCCACGCGGTTAACGTCGCCGTCAACGCCCACGTCGCCCTGCGCCAGGCGCGGGCCGGCGAACTCTCCGAGTGGAAGGGCATGGCCTTCGGGAACGTCGATCGCAACGCCGTCGTCGCCGCGGAACTCGCCCGAGAGGGGATCAACGGTCCCGCCCCGATCTTTGAGGGCGAGTTCGGTTTCTTCGAGCAGGTCTCTGGCGAGTTCGACGTCGATATCGAGTCCTTCGGCGGCCGGGAGGGCACGTTCAAGATCAACGAAACCTACGTGAAGTTCTATCCTGTAGAATACCACGCGCAAGCGGCTGTTAACTGCGTATTCGCGCTGCTTGAGGACCACGACATCGCAGTCGAGGACATCGAGCGCATCGAGAACGAGACCTACGAGGCCGGCGTCAGTATCATCGCCAGCGGCGACAAGAAGTGGCGACCGACGACCCGCGAGACGGCCGACCACTCGATGCCGTACTGCGTCGCGCGAGCGTTCCTCGACGGCGAGATGACCCTCGTACAGTTCGCCGAGGAGAAACTGACCGACCCGGCCGTCCACGACCTCATGGATCGCATCGAGGTCACCGAGAACGAGGCGTTCACCGAGCGGTACGGCGAGACCTTCCCCCACCGGATGGTCGTCCATACCGACGAGGACACCTACGAGTGCGAACGCGAGTATCCGAAGGGCCACTACGAGAACCCCCTGAGCGACGCCGAACTGGAGGCGAAGTTCGCGACGGGCGCGGAGGGACGACTCGACGAGGGCGAGCAGGCGGACGTACTGGCGGCGATCCGCTCACTCGAGACGACCGACGACATGTCGGTGCTGTTCGATCAGTTGGATTGATAGTGACTACTGTAAGTCTGTTCCGGGTCGACCGCACGACAGTGTGCGGGCGCACCGGTAAATCGGTACAGTAGTCACTATGAGGGAGTCGGTCGTCCCTTCTTCTCCGGTTCGACCGCGCGAAGCCGGCCGGGACCGACTTGACGGGCTATCGCTGACCGATCGGGACGAACTCGCGACCTGTCTCGCCAGCGTACTCGACGCGTGGACGGAGGATACGGTTGTCCGCGACGCGCTCGATGACGTGGGCGCTCCAGCCGGCGACCCGCCCCAGCGCGAACACCGGCGTCGTGAACGCCGGTGGGATGCCCTGTGTGCGATAGAAGATTCCCGAGTAGAGATCGGTGTTCGGCGCGATCCCCTTCTCACCGAGGCGTTGCTGGACGTAGTCGTCGAGTTTCTTCGCGGTTTCGAACCATGATTGAACCTCGCCGCTGGGGTCGGCGCGTTCGATTTCCCGGCGGAAGTGCTTGCACCGTGGATCAGGATCGCTGTAGACCCGATGGCCGAACCCGGGGATGCGCTCGCCCGCCTCGAGTTTCCCGTCCACCCACGGCTCGACGTGCTCCGGACCGCCGATCTCGTCGAGCATGTCGGTGACGGTCCGGGTCGCACCGCCGTGGAGGGGGCCTTCGAGCGCGCCGATCGCTGCGTCCAGAGACGCGTACGGGTTCGCGAGCGTCGAGGCGACGACGACGGCCGCGAACGTCGAGGCGTTCATCCCGTGCTCGGCGTACAGCACCAGGGCGTTGTCCAGCGACTGCACCCGTTCGTCGTCCGGTTCCTCCCCGAAGAACAGCCACCTGAAGTTCGCGGCGTGCCCGAGGTCGTCACGTGGTTCGAGGACCTCCAGGCCGTTGCGGTGGCGATAGGTTGCGGCGACGATCGTCGGCATCTTCGCGATCACGTCCGCGAGATGGTCCTTGAGGTGGGCTTCGAGGTCACCGGGTTCGTCAGCGTAGCCGGCGAGCATCGAGACGGCAGTCCGGAGGACGTTCATCGGCGAGGTGCGCGGCGCGAGTTCGGCGATGGTCGCCTCGACACCCTCCGGCAGCGACCGCCGGGCCGCGAGTTGGGCTTCGAAGTCCGCCAGCTCCGCGGCGGTCGGGAGGTCGCCGTTCCACAGCAGGAACAACATCTCCTCGAAACCGACCTCCTCGACCAGGTCGTCGAGATGATAGCCAGCGTACCAGATTTCCCCCTCCTCGCCGTCGACCAGCGAGACCCGCGACTCCCCGATGGTCACTCCTTCAAGCCCCTTGACAATTTCTCCCATACATTGGCGTCGACTGGCTCACAGTTCAAGATGGTGGCCCCGGCAGAACGGACACGTTGTTTCGTGGGCTACGCGTGATCGACAGGCCACCTCCGGGGCGTCCTCACTCGCCGTTGGTCGCTTCGTCGACTGTCGCGGCTGTTATATAGCCACTGGCGACCGACTGTTGTCGCGGGTTGGTGTGTCAGTGACTACCGACCGCCTCTCTGCGGTTACTCCTCATGCAGCCGGTCGCCAACATCGAACGGGTCGTAACTTCCACCCGGGACGTTTCGCCGACCGGTCGATCCGCTTCATCTCGGCACAGCATCGATCGATCCGGTCTCCGGGAGCGGAACCACGGGCCTTTTTCTCTATCGGCCCGTCGGTGTGGGTAATGGCCGATCTACGACTCGACGAACCCGTGCCCGACGTCGCCGACGACGGCGTCTGGCTGACCTGCATCGAGTGTGGTGAGACGTTCGAACCCTTCGAGGGCATTCGCTACACCTGTGACGACTGCGGCGGACTGCTCGAAGTCCGCTACGCCACCCTGCCGACCTTCGAGGACTTCGAGTCTGAGGGCGTTGCCGACGGCGTCTGGCGCTACAGAACTGCGCTGCCCTTCGAGGAAGGCGTTTCCTTGCCAGAAGGCGGGACGCCGCTTCACGAGGTACCTCGTCTGGAGGCCGACATCGGCGTCGACCGCCTGCGCGTCAAACACGAGGGGATGAACCCCACGGGATCGTTCAAGGACCGTGGCATGACCGTCGGCGTCCGGGTCGCCGAGGAGATCGGCGTCGACCGTCTGGCCTGTGCTTCCACCGGCAACACCTCCGCGGCGCTGTCGGCTTACGGGGCCCGGGCCGGACTGGAAACACTCGTGCTGCTCCCTGCGGGCAAGGTCGCGGCTGGGAAGGTCGCCCAGGCGAGCCTCCACGACGCACGTATCCTCGAAGTCGACGGTAACTTCGACCGCTGTCTGGACATCGTCCAGGACCTGGCCGATCGGGGAGAGGCCTACCTGCTGAATTCGCTGAACCCCTTCCGGCTAGAGGGCCAGAAGACGATCGGTCTCGAAATCCTGGAGCGGTTCGAGGCCGACGAGGGGAGCTATCCCGACCGGATCGTCCTCCCGGTCGGCAACGCCGGGAACACGGCAGCGCTGTACAAGGCCTTCCGCGAACTCGTCGAGAGCGGCGCGCTCGAGGAGTCGGACGTGCCGAAACTTACCGGCGTCCAGGCTGAGGGGGCAGCGCCGATGGTCGAGGCCGTCGAGGAAGGCTGGGACGGCATCGAGCGCTGGGAGGAAGTCGAGACGGTCGCGACGGCCATCCGCATCGGAAATCCGGTCAATGCACCGAAGGCGCTGCCGGGCATCCGGGAGACTGGCGGGACGGCCGTCGCGGTATCGGATGCACAGATAACGGCTGCACAGCGCCATCTCGCGGCAGAGGGAGTCGGCGTCGAACCCGCTTCCGCGGCATCGGTAGCCGGCCTGCGAAAACTCCGCAAGCAGGGAGTCGTCGACGACGACGAACAGGTCGTCTGTCTCACGACTGGCCACCTGCTGAAAGACCCCGACGCAGCCGCTGCCGCCGGCAGCGATCCCGAACCGGTTCCGGCCGATACCGACGCTGTTCTCGATCACCTCTCCTCGTAGCGGTCCCCCTCTCTCCGATGACGCACGTCTGACGGGACTTTATGTTATAGAGTAACACACCTAGGGGTCATGGCGGCACAGGAACGAAATCAGGGTGGCGTTGTGCCAGCGGCTGACGACGACTTCAAACGCCCGGCTGTTGTCGAAACGGTGCTCGACCGAGCGAACAGATCACGCGAGGCGGTCATCGACCAGTACGAACGCACGCTCGCGACCAAGGAGCGATTGCGACGGGAGACAGGATCCGACGAGACGTTCGTCTGGACGGGCGAGGACGGCCGGGGGAACGATCGGATCGTGGCGTTGTTGACCCGTCTGCGCTAGGTCGAATCGAGCGAATAGACGGTTGCCCCGGTGACGTCGAAGTGCGCACCGTCGCCGTCTGCGTCGTCGACCGAGACCGTCCAGCCGTGGGCCTGTGCGATCGTCGAGACGATGTAGAGGCCGTAGCCCGTGCCGTCGTCGTCATCCGAGTAACCCATTTCGAACACCTGATCGCGCTCTTCGGATTCGATTCCGAGGCCGTCGTCGGCGACGTAGAAGCCGTTTCGATCGTCGCGGATGCCGACCCGGATCGAGACGTCGGCACCGACGTGATCGACGGCATTGCGGAAGAGGTTCTCGAGCAGTTCGACCAGGCGATCGCGATCGGCGGCGACGACACCGGAGGTCTCGACGGTCAGTGTCGCCTCGGGGGCGTCGACGACTCGCCAGGCGTCCTCAGCGACCGCTCCGATCTCGACTCGGTGGGTCTCGCCGACGATCTGCCCCTTCCTGGCGAGGGTCAACAGCGCTTCGATCAACTGTTCCATCCGTCCCAGCGCGTCCCGGATCCGGTCGACGTTCCCGGAGTCGGTCTCCTCCTCGAGTAGTTCGGCCGCGGCGCTGGCGACGTTCAGCGGGTTACGCAGATCGTGACTGACGATACTGGCGAACTCCTCGAGGCGTTCGTTCTGGCGCTCCAGTTCGCGTTCTCGTTCGGCCCGGTCGAGCGCCGCTTCGATGCTCGACGCCAGGATATTCGCCAGGTCGATGCCGAACTCGGAGAACGTATCGGCGTCGGCGGCAAAGCCGAGCGCGCCGTGGTCGTCCAGCGGCAGGATCACGGCCGTGATGTCAGTGCCCTCGGCGTACCCGTCTTTGATCGTCCCCCCCGCCGTGACGTACTGGGGGGCGCCGTCCTCGACGGCCCGAGCGAAAGATCGTTGGTAGGTGTCGAACAACGACTCATCTCCGTCGACAGTTAGCGGTTCGAGCGTCTCCCTCCTATCGTCTAGCAGCGCCACCTGGATGCGCGACACTACCGGGATATCCTCGGTCAACTGCATCGCCGTTCGACCGATGTCGGCTTTCGACTCCGCGCGGACGAGTTCCTGAGTCGCTGCGTGGAGTTCCCTGACCATGGACTCCTTTCGCTTCTCGCCGGTCACGTCCCGGCTGGAGCCGACGATTCCGACCGGCTTGCCAGTCTCGTCGTACCGTGGCGCTTTGGTGATCGAGACCCATCGATCACGTCCACGCTCGTCGACGTAGTGTTTGATCCGCTCGACGTCCGCTTCGCCGCTCTCCAGTAGCGCCTGCTCTTCTTCGTAAGTTTTGGTCGCAGTCTCCGGATCGAGCACGTCGTAGTCGGTCAGCCCGACCATCTCCTCGCGAGTCAGGTCGTACTCCCGTGCCGTGGCGTCGCTGACTCCCTCGAACCGCCCCACGTCGTCTTTGAGGAACAGCTGATGGGGATAGTACGCGAACAGGGACTCCAGCAGTGCACTGTCCGTTCGCGGATCCGCCTCCATCCCAGCGACACTACGTAGTTGTCGATAGATCAACTCCGGCCGCTCGGGCACGCATTTCACGGTTTTGATGCCTTTCGAGAGCGCCGTCTTCAGCCGGTCGTTGTCCCAGTTGTAGTCGTAGACGGCGACGGGAACGTCCGAGATCTCCTCGAGAGCCCGCTCGTAGGCTTTGATGCCGTCGATCTCGTGCTCATCGCCGGTCTCAACCGCACCCAGGACGATCAGACAGTCGACTCGCTCGGTCTCGGTTACCTCTATCGCCTTCGATACCGAGGGGACACGTCGAACTTCGATCGGGTCCTCCATGGAGTCGAGCGTCTCGAGTACAGACTCGGTCCGTCCGTCCGGATCGATGAACAGCGCGTGCAACGTCTGTAGCCGGGACTCGACTTCCATTTCGTTACTCCACAGCCGAATACGAACTCCAGCAGAAAATACTACGGGATCACAGTATCACCCGTGAAAACGAGCGAATGCCACAGATCGCAGGCCTCAAACCGCTGGTTATTCTCCGTTATCGAGCGAGATATGCGTCGTCTCGACGATCCGGTCGTCGTCGTTCAGCTCGGCCAGCAGTTCCTCGCCAGGGGCTTCGTCGAGGTTGTAGACGGTCAGGGCCTCCCCACGGATGGCCTCGCGGTTGTTGAACATCCCCGCGATGTTGACGCCATGTTCGCCCATGACCGTCCCGATGAATCCGATGACGCCCGGTTCGTCGGTGTTTCGTACCACGAGCATGTGCCCGTAGGGGATCGCTTCCACTCGATAGCCATCTATGCGGACGATACGCGGGTCGTCGTCGGCGAATTGCGTCCCGTCGACGCTGACCGAGCGCTCGCCGTCGCTGACTTCGACCGTCACCAGGCTGTTGAAGTCCTCGATCTGACGGGTCTTCGATTCGGTGACTTCGACGCCGCGCTCCTCGGCGATCCGTTCGGCGTTGATGGCGTTCGCTTGCCACTCTAGCGGCGAGAACACGCCCTGCAGGGCGCTGGCCGTCACGACGTCGACGGTCTCGTCGGCGATCTCTCCGGAGTAGGTGATCTCGACGGACTCGACGTGGCCGCCGAGCAACCGCATCGCGATCTTGCCCGCCGTCTTCGAGAGTTCGACGTACGGCTCGATCTTCGGATAGACGTCTTCACCGACCGAAGGCGCGTTGACCGCGTTGGTCACGACCTCACCCTTGAAGGCCGCGAGGACCTGCTCGGCGATGCTGATCGAAACGTTCTGTTTCGCCGATCCAGTGCTCGCGGCGATGTGCGGGGTCACGATGACGTTTTCGGCCTCGAGCAGAGGATTGTCCGGTTCGACCGGTTCCTCGTCGAAGACGTCGACAGCCGCACCGTAGAGTACCCCGTCCTCGACGGCTTCCGCCAGCGCGGCCTCGTCGATCAACCCGCCGCGAGCGCAGTTGATCAGGTATCCGTCCTCGAGTTTGGCCAGCAGTTCCTCGTCGACGAAGTTGTCGGTCTCGGCGGTCTTGGGCGTGTGCAGCGTCACGAAGTCCGCCTTTTCGAAGCAGATCTCGATGTCGTCGACCAGTTCGGCACCGAGCTGGCGGGCCCGCTCCTCGCTGAGGTACGGGTCGTAGGCGACTAGATCCATCTCCAGGTTGCCCAGCCGCTTGGCGACTTCCTGGCCGATCCGGCCCAGACCAACGACGCCCAGGGTCTTGCCGTTGAACTCCGACCCGAGGATGTCGCCTTTCGCCCAGTAGCCGTCCTTCAACAGCATGTGACCCTGCGGGATCTTGCGGGCGGCCGCGAACGCCAGCGCGACGGTGTGTTCAGCGGTCGCCCGGACGTTGCTCTCGGGTGCGTTTGCGACAACGATACCACGGTCGGTAGCCGCTTCGATGTCGATGTTGTCCACACCGATACCCGCTCGCCCCACGATCACCAGTTCGGGCGCGGCATCCAGCAGTTCCTCGTCGACCGTCGTCCCCGAGCGGACGATCAGCGCCTGCGCGTCAGCGACCGCTTCGAGTAGTTCCTCGCGGTCGGCATCTGTGGCCATCTCGACGTCGTGACCCGCCTGGCGTAACCGCGCCAGGCCCGCGTCCTCTACGGCGTCCGAAACTACGACGTTCATACCTGACGTGACTTCCCCGCCCGGCATAACGCTTGCCAAACCACTTTCCGCTGTCGAGCGGCCCGCGCTTTTGCTGTGAGCGTGAGAGCACATCCTATCAGATGAAATGAATAAAATAGCATGTAACGCCCTTGTACAGTCGTTTCACCGAGAGAAGCCACCGGTCTCGGACTCTCGTAGTGTTGAAAACAGACGAGCGAGGGAAATCTGGCGGACGGCGGCTGAACGATGAGTCAGTTTTTATGCGGCGTCGCTGGTACCGGGACGTGATGGTTGATCTATTCACAGTTGCAGTCGGATTGGCGGCCGGACTCCTCCTGGTCGGAACAGTACTTTATGTCACTCTATATGAACAAATCGAGTGGGACACCGAGGCCAAAAGTGAGGATCAGTTCGGCGAACTCGGAACCGAGAAACCCTAGCTATTCGACGCCCTCGATGCCGGTCGGGGCGTCGTCCAGCTCCACCGATTCGACCGGCAGTCCGAGCTCTTCCAGGGCCTGTTCGAGGTGTTCGTCTTGCGCGTAGTCGGCTCCGGCGTCTTCGCGGATCCGCTGGATCGTCGCGAGGACTTCCGCACGGCGATCGTCGGGGACATCGTACCTGTCGGTCGCCAGTTCGATCAGCATCCCGTTGTGATCGCGGGTGTACAGCGACCGGAAGATACCTCGATCGAAGTCGTTGAACTGCCGACCCTCGTCGGCCAGCGCCTCGCGAACCTCCACGAAACGGTCGGGGTCGATCCGGAAGGAGACGTGATGGACGCTGCCGACCTGGCCGCCGACGGGTCGGGGATCGGACTCACGATCGTTTACGAAGAAGGTGAGGATCCGACCGTCACCGGTGTCGAAAAACAGGTGCGTCGAAGCGGGGTCGTCGAGATTGGGCTGGCGGAGGACCAGCGGCATACCGAGCAAATCCCGGTAGAAAGCGATTGTCTCCTCCTCGTTGCTCCCGATCAGCGTGATATGGTCGACGCCGGTGGTGTGGATCGGCGCGTCGGGCAACTCGGCCGTGACGGTCTGATCGTCAGTCATAGTTCCCGTACGTGTACAGTCGGGAAAGTCCTTATCCGAAGAGTATGTGACGGGTAGACACATACGGCTGTTCGCGCGTCCACGCGCTTCGCACGCGCCTTGTACCGCTCACGTCTTGCGATTTGTTCCCCGAAAGACTAATCAGCGAGTCGTCGCGTAGCCCCTCACAATGAAATCACGCGTCTGTCGTGGTGATCGTCGATGCAATTGATCATCACCGAGAAGGACAACGCTGCGCGGCGGATCGCCGATATCCTCTCTGAGGGCGGTGCCGACGCCGAGCGGCGCAACGGCGTCAATGTCTACAAATGGGGTGGCAAGCGCTGTATCGGGCTATCAGGCCACGTCGTCGGTGTGGATTTCCCCCCGGAGTACAACGACTGGCGGGACGTCCAGCCGGTGGAGCTGATCGACGCCGACGTCGTCAAATTGCCAACGAAAGAGAACATCGTCGCAACCTTGCGGAGCCTGGCCCGCGAGGCCGACGAAGCCGTCATTGCGACTGACTACGACCGCGAGGGCGAGTTGATCGGCAAGGAAGCCTACGAACTCATCCGCGAGGAGACCGACGTGCCGATCCAGCGGGTACGCTTCTCCTCGATCACCGAAAACGAGGTCAGGGACGCGTTCGCCAACCCTGACGATCTGGACTTCGATCTCGCCGCTGCGGGCGAGGCACGCCAGATCATCGATCTCATCTGGGGAGCGGCGCTGACTCGTTTTCTCTCGCTGTCGGCTCGGCAACTGGGCGAGGATTTCATTTCCGTAGGGCGGGTCCAGTCGCCGACCCTGAAGCTGATCGTCGACCGCGAGCGCGAGATCGAAGCGTTCGATCCCGAAGACTATTGGGAACTGGTCGCCGATCTGGCGAAGAACGGATCGACCTTCGAAGCCCAGTACTTTTACGATGACGACGGCAGCGAGGCCGAACGAGTCTGGGATGAGGCGAGCGCAGAGTCGGCCTTCGAGCATCTCTCCGGACAGGAGACGGCGACGGTCGAAAGCGTCCGCCGACGGACGCGTACGGACGCTCCGCCCGCGCCGTTCAACACGACGGCGTACATCCAGGCAGCCGGGTCGCTGGGTTTCTCGGCCCAGCGTGCGATGTCGATCGCCGAGGAACTCTACACCGCAGGGTACGTCACCTACCCGCGGACGGACAATACGGTCTATCCTGATGATCTCGATCCCGAAGCGTTGCTGGACGATTTCGTGGGCACGAGTCCGTTCGGCGAGGACGCGACGGCCCTGCTCGACCAGGACACGATCGAGCCGACCAGGGGCGACACGGAATCGACCGACCACCCGCCGATCCACCCGACCGGGGAGTTTCCCGACCGCAACGACCTCAGTGACGACGCCTGGCGGGTCTACGAGTTGATCGTCCGGCGCTTTTTCGCGACGGTCGCCCAGCCCGCGACCTGGGAGCACCTGCGTGTGGTCGCCGAGACCGCCGATGCCAAGCTCAAGGCCAACGGCAAGCGCCTGCTCGAAGCAGGATATCACGACGTCTACCCCTATTCAAGCGCTAGCGAGACCCACGTCCCCGACGTCGAAGAGGGGGAGGAACTCGGGATCGACGACGTCGAGTTACAGGCCAAACAGACCCAGCCCCCGCGGCGGTACGGGCAGTCGAGACTCATAAGCAAAATGGAAGACCTTGGGGTGGGGACGAAGGCGACCCGTCACGGCACTCTCGAAAAGCTGTACGATCGGGGGTACATCGACGGCGATCCGCCGCGGCCGACTGCGCTGGCCAAGGCGGTCGTCGACGCCGCGGAGGCGTTCGCGGAATTGATCGTCAGCGAGGAGATGACTGCCCAGCTGGAGGCGGACATGACCGCTATCGCTAACGGCGAGGCTACTCTGGAAGAGGTGACTGACGAGTCCCGGGAGATGCTCGAACGCGTCTTCGCGGAACTGCACGAATCCCGCGAGGCGGTCGGCGAGCACCTCCAGGAGTCGCTGAAGGCCGATCGTACGATCGGCACGTGCCCGGAATGTGGCGAGGACCTGGTGATCCGGCGTTCCCGTCACGGCTCGCACTTCGTCGGCTGTGACGGCTATCCCGACTGCCAGTACACGCTCCCGCTCCCCTCGAAAGGCGAGCCCCAGGTCCTCGACGAGGTGTGTGAGGAACACGACACCAACCGCGTCAAGATGCTCGCCGGCGGCGACACGTTCGTCCACGGCTGTCCGCGCTGTCAGGCCGAGGCCGCCGACGAGAACGAGGACGAGAACATCGGCATCTGTCCTGAATGCGGTTCGGATCACGGCGGGAAACTGGCGATCAAGCACCTCCGATCGGGCTCGCGGCTGGTCGGCTGTACGCGGTATCCGGACTGTGACTACTCGCTACCGCTGCCACGCCGAGGCGAGATCGAGGTCCAGGACGAACACTGTGAGGAGCACGACCTCCCACACCTCCACGTCGTCGACGGCGAGGACGACGATCCCTGGGAACTGGGCTGTCCGATCTGCAACTACGAGGAATACCAGGCCCGAAACGCCGTCGAGGATCTGGAAGACCTGAACGGCGTCGGTTCCAAGACCGCCGAGAAGCTATCTGCCGCCGGCGTCGATTCCCCCGACGACCTCGCCGGCGTCGAACCCGACGCGGTCGCCGAACAGGTCCAGGGCGTGAGCGCGGATCAGATCCGCGAGTGGCAGACCGATCTCGAGGCCTGATCCGCGCCTCGATTACGCTTCTTCGTCGGCGTCTACGACGCGCTTCCCGGACTCCTGCGGAACGACGCGTTTCGCGGCGTCCTCCCATTCCCGGTCGAGTTCCCGACCCTCGAACAGCCGGTCAAGAAACACCGCCAGCGCGGCGATCTCGGAGTGGGGCTGGTTAGTCACGCCGGCGTTGAAGTCCGCGCGTTCGTAGACTTCGAAGGGAACTTTTTCTGCCCCGACGACGACCAGTAGCGGTCCCTCCCGGTGGGCTGCCCGAATCTCCGCTTCGACGTCCTGGACTGGCTGCCCGTACATCGTGAGGTGCGCGATCGGACCCTCCCACGAGCGGAGTCGGCCCATCGGCTCCTCGGTCACCTCGACGTCGAAGGGGCCGCCGAAGCGGTCGGTGATGTCCGTGACCGTCTCCTTGCGCCCGGCCGCGGCGTCCTCTAGAACGAGCCGGTCGGCTCCCAGCGCACGCGCCGTGAGCCCGACGTGGGTCGTCATTCGTTCGTCCCGTCCCGGCCGGTGGCCGAGCCGGAGAACGACGACCTCGGGTTCCTCTTGCATGCCTCAACCAATCGGGGCCGCGGGTTAGCCGCTTTCGGAACTAGAGTTCGTCCTCAATCGCCTGCTCGATCGTACTGAACCGATAGTCTGCGACCGCCGAGCCGTTGACGAAGACCGTCGGGGTTGCCTCGACGCCCAGCCCTTCGCCGTGCTCTCGGTCGGCGAGGATCGTCGCCTCGTACTCCTCCTCGACGGCCGCCGTTCTGACGGTCTCGGGGTTGGCTCCGACCTCCTCGGCCAGGCTTTCGTATAGTGACAGGCCGAGGTCGGACTGGTTCTCGTACAGCTTGTGTGAAAACTCCCAGTACGCCTCTTCACCGACCGTGTCCTGGACGGCGCGAGCGGCGTTCGGTGCGCGCCAGGACTCGTCGCTCAGAGGGAGCGGGAAGTCGTGGTGTTCGTAGCGGATCGTTCCGGATTCGATGTATTCGGTCTCGAGTTGCGACAACTCCTCGAGGACGAAACTCGCGCAGTGACCACAGACGTAGTCCTCGAAGGCCATGACGGTCACGTCGGCCTCGGGATCGCCCCGAATCGGCGTCGGGAGCGTTTCGGCGTTGGGGTCGGCTGTCGGCACATCCTCGGAACCACCAATAACGTTGCAACCGGCCAATCCCACCACTCCGGCGGCGGACACGCCGGCGAGGAACCCACGACGCGTCTGTCGGTCGAACGTGTTTCGTTTGGTCATACCAGTTGCTGTGCGACCTGCGTAAATAAACTGTCTGTCTACGCCCGAACGGACACGTTCGCAGTCGCCTCACAGTCGACGTTATCGGCACACAGCCACGCTCGGACCTCATACTCTCCGGGGGCCGGGTCGGGCCACTCGACGCGTTCGACGAGTTGCTCGTCGGGAGCCAGTCGCTCGGTCCGGATCGCCTGGGTGAACATCTTCCCAGAGCCGTAGCGCCAGATGGGATCGTCCGCTTCGCCGACGACCGCCTCGACGGTCTGGCCGTCCGAGAAGGTAAGCTCGACCGGCTCGGATCCCGCGTTCTCGGCGGTAAACTCGATCGTGACCCCGTTTCCCTGCTCGATCTCGACGGAACAGTCTATCGACATACGACTGTCCACGCTCGCCGGCCACCTGTCGGTTGCGATGGCAAGGGCCAAATCCCTCTGGCGGGTACGCCGGGATGTGCAGATCGTCGGCTACGACACGGGCGTCCCGGAAGGCGATCCGGCGCTGTTGCTCGCCAGCGACGGGTCGATCGAACGCGAGATCCTGACGCCGAGAACGGATCTCGCTCTCACTCTGGACGAGCGCCGCTGTGCCGGGACGATCGACCGATCGGGTGACGATCCTCGCCATCTCTCCTGTGACGCGCCCGACGCGCCGTACTGTCCCGAACACACCGATCGCTGGCCCTGTGCGCGCTGTACCGGCCAGTGTGACCTCCCGCTTGAGAGTTGCCGGGAGGAACACGCCGTCTACCTGGCGGCATTCGCGCCCGCGACCTTCAAGATCGGCGTCACCCGGTCCTGGCGGCTCGACACACGTCTGCGCGAGCAGGGTGCGGATCGGGCGGCCCACCTCCGCACGGTCGAGGACGGCCGTGTCGCCCGACAGATCGAGGCCGAAATCGCAGCGGACGTGGGCGATCGGGTTCGCGTCCCCGCGAAGATCGATGGCCTCCACCGCTCGGTTGACGGCGACGCCTGGGGAGACCTCCTCGTCGGGTTCGATCCCATCGAGACGTGCAGCTTCGAGTACGGGCTCGACCTCTCGGAACGACCCGTTGCCGAGACGATGGCCACGGGGACGGTCCGAGGCGTCCAGGGACGCGTCCTCGTCCTCGACCGCAACGGCAGCGCCTACGCCGTGGACATGCGCGACCTGGACGGATACGAGGTCTCCAGAGGAGCTACGACCCGGCAACTGCAATCCAGTCTGGG
>JAZKRQ010000008.1:0-33824 GCA_036628575.1 Halapricum sp. | reverse complement strand
GCTTCGACGAGGGCGACACGGTCACTGTCGGACCCACGCCACTATCGAAACTCCAAGTCGTCGGCACAGTCCAGGGCAAAGACGACACGGGGAACAGTCTCATTCTGAAGATCGACGACATGCTTGCGCCCGCGGAAGAGCCCGAGCACTGACGGCGGCAGAACGCGTTCGTCCGCCTATCGTCCACGATCCCTATACCGACGGACATAACTTTTGATACTGCTTCAGTCGAACCGGTCACGACTGAAAGTATCAGGGCTCACGTCCGTCGGCATAATAGTGATTGCTGTAAGTCTGTTCCGGATCGACCGTACGATTGCGTGCGGTCGTACCGGTAAATCGTTACAGCAATCACTATAATTCGGCGCTATCTCTCGACGACCGCCCCGAGTTCGACCAGTTCGTCGAAGAAGCCCGGGAACGAAACGTCGACGTGTTCGATCCCTTCGACAGTGGTGGTTCCCTCGGCGACGAGACCGGCGACAGCCAGCGACATGACGATTCGGTGGTCGGCCCGACCATCCACGCTCGTCCCCGAGAGATCGCTCTCGCTCCCGTGGACGGTCAGGACGTCGTGTTCTTCCTCGACGGTGGCACCCATCTCGGTGAGTTCCTCGGCCATCGCGCTGACACGGTCGGTCTCCTTGTAGCGAACATGTTCGCAGTCGACGATTCGGGTCGTGCCGTCGGCAACGGCCCCGAGGACGGCAATCGTCGGTAGCAGGTCCGGCGTGTCCGCGACGCTGACCTCGACGCCCGTGAGATCTGACTGGCTAACGTCGATCTCGCCCGCCTCGCGGTCCCAGGTAAGATCCGCGCCCATCCGCTGGAGGACGTCGACAATAGCGTCGTCGCCCTGGGCGCTGGGATATGCGCCCGTGACGGTCAATCCTTCGGGCGCGGCCAGCGCGCCCATCGCTAACAGGTACGAGATCGACGAGAAGTCCCCCGGGACCGTGTATTCGCCGCTTTTTGGATCGTAGGACTGGCCGCCCGTGACGGCGAACCCGTCGGCGGTCGACTCGGTTTCGATCCCGAACGCGTCCAGCACTTCCAGAGTGATATCAACGTACGGCGCGGATTTGAGTTCCGTCTCGAGGTCGATCTCGATTCCCCCGTCGGTGATCGCTCCCGCCATCAACAGGGCGGTGACGTACTGCGAGGAGACGTCGCCCGGAATCGAGACGCGCCCGCCATCGATGGGTCCGCCGACCACCAGCGGGGCCTGGCCGTTGCTCCGGGTGCTCTCGGCGCGCCCGTCGAGCTGGTCGATAGCGTCCAGAAGTGGGCCTTGTGGGCGAGAGCGCAGGGAGTCGTCGCCTGTGAGGACTGTCAGACCGTCCCCCAGCGCGGCGGTTGCGGTGACCAGACGCATCGTGGTCCCGCTGTTGGCACAGTCGATCACGTCGCCCGGAACCTCCGGCTGTCCGTCGAAACCGGCGACGTCGAGATGGTCGTCATGGCGCTCGACGCTGCCACCGTAGGCTTCGACGGCCCCCATCGTTGCTTTCGTGTCGGCACTCACGAGCGGATCGCGGACGGTCGCGCCCGCCGCGTAGCCGGCCGCCAGGATCGCTCGATGCGTGTAGCTCTTCGACGGCGGGGCCTGAACCTGACCGCCGACCGCCGACTGTGATATATCTGCGTCCATATGGGGTCTCTCGGCGGCCTGGGTCAAACCACTTGCTACCTTGTCGTTCGATGTGCGATTGGGAACGGTGCTTCAGAGTGGTGGCCGGGAGCGGCGTTCATGCCGCTCCCCGGGGAAGGGCAGGCCTGCCGCTCGCAATCTCGCGAGCGGCTACAGAAAGCGCCGGCGTTGCCCCCAGATCCCGCTGGCGATCGCCAGCGGTGGTCCTGCGGACCTGGTGGACATGAAAAGGGCGAGCGAGCGCAGCCAGGCGCTCGCGAGGGCTTACGCGATCAGCAACTCTTCGCCGCGTTCGACCTTGATACGGCACGGGGGCGTAATCTTGTTGTAGGCGCGGCGGTAGGCTTCCTTGACGGCGTCGGCCTGGTCGACGTCACAGTACGCGGTGAACAGGCGCTCGCCCTTCTGGATGCGGGCGGCGGTGCCGACGATTTTCCCGAAGGCCTGGCGCATACCGTCGGAGACACGGTCCGCACCCGCGCCGGTCGCCTGCTTGTTCTCTCGGATGACCTGATGAGGGAACTTCCGGAGGACCATCTTGTAGTTGTTCTCGCCGAGTTCCTTGATCAGGTGGCGGTTGGCCGACAGGCGCGCGGCCTCCATCGAACCGTGGCGTAGCTGGACCTCTTCTTCGACGATGAGGCTGATCTGGACGGGGTAATCGTCGGGGTCCTTGTTCTTATCGCCCATCTGGTGCTGTGCGATCTTCGAACCGGGGATACCGGTGATGTAGTCGCGCCGAGTGTACGCGGGCTTGTCGATGTCCCGGTACATCGAGGCGGGTTTATCCGACATAGGTGCTCTTGGCGAATACGTGGCCCAGCGTCGGGATAAGGGCTTCGAACCCCGCCGACTGCCGTGCAACCTGGTCACACGGTTACGGCGGTGTCACTGGTCTGTTTTTGCGGCTGGAATCCCTACGAAGAGTACAATGAACATGCTCGTCGACGGCGAGTGGCGAACAGACGCCTACCGGACGACCAACGAGGACGGCGAGTTCGAGCGCCAGACGACCGCCTTCCGGGACTGGGTCCGGGACGATCCCGACGCCAGGTTCCAGCCGGAGGCCGGCCGCTATCACCTCTACGTCTGTCGGGCCTGCCCGTGGGCCCACCGGGCGCTCGTCACGCGGAAACTGAAAGGGCTGGAGGACGTGATCTCCGTCGATTACGTCGACCCCTACCGGGACGACGACGGCTGGCAGTTCACGCCGGAGAAGGACGGTTGCACGCCGGATACGGTAAACGGGGCCGATTACCTCCGAGAGATCTACGTGAAGGCCGACCCCGAGATGACGGGCCGGGTCACTGTCCCCGTGCTCTGGGACAAACAGGATGAGACGATCGTCAACAACGAGTCCAAGGAAATCATGCGGATGCTCGATACGGCGTTCGACGACCTCGCCGAGAACGACGTGGACCTCTATCCCGAGGGTTATCAGGAGGTGGTCGACCGGATCATCGAGGCGATCTACGAGCCGATCAACAACGGCGTCTACCGCGCCGGGTTCGCCGATTCCCAGGCGGCCTACGACGAGGCGGTCGAGGAGCTGTTCGATGCGCTCGATCACTGGGACTCGGTGCTGGCCGACCAGCGGTACCTCGCCGGCGACCGGTTGACCGAGGCCGACATCGCCATGTTCACCACGCTGGTCCGATTCGATGAGATCTATCACACTCACTTCATGTGTAACCACAAGCTGATCCGGGAGTACGACAATCTCTGGCCGTATCTGCGCGACCTCTACCAGATGGGCGTCGCCGAGGGACGTGAGGCGACGCCGGACGGGCGAGCGGGGAGTGAAACGACCCGCGAGACTGGCGTCGCCGAGACGGTGGACATGGACCACATCAAGGAACACTACTACACGACTCACCCCGACGTCAGTCCCAAGCGGATTATCCCAACGGGTCCTGAACCGGACTTCGAGGCCGCCCACGACCGCGACGAACTCCCCGGTGGCCCCTCGACCGATCTGCAGGCGCTGCAGTGAATCGCTGGGACTACCCCAACAGCGCGAAGGCGATCAATAAGCCGAAGTAGAGCATCACGAGCACGCCGACAGCGGCGATGCGGTAGCGCCGGAGCGGGTCGGATTCGGCCTCGTAAGCCGCCTCGAAGGCTGCTTGCTCTTCGGCGACGATCCGCTCGGGGTGATCGAGTCCTCGATGGAGCGCCAGCAATTCCTCGTCGGCGAACGGGCGGTCGCAGTACCGACACCGGTGGATCGGCGCGTCGGCCGGGACGTCGTACGATTCTCTGTTCATAGGAACGGTGGTTCGATGGTGGGTTGTGAGACGATCAGGAGGCTCGACATCGTGTATAGGATCATGACGACGGTGTAGGGGTACTGGCTGCGGATCGCCTGGAGCCGACCGGGGAAACTGTGGAACGCCACCGCGTGGGCGGCCCAGATAGCCAGGATGTGTCCGAGCAGGACGCTCGCGAGCCCTATCCCGTCGAACCAACCTGGTAGTGCGAGTACAGGGATGGTCGTACGTGCCGTCAGCGGCGTCGTCCAGGTGGCGACCAGCGAAGGGGCGAGCGTCAGGAAGTACCCGAGGTAGTGTGCCAGGTGATAGCCAGCGGCGATCGCCAGCAGCGGCGGGGCAAACCGACGAGCCAGTGTCGAAGTTGAGAGGTAGGTCCCCGCGAGCTGCCGACTGTAGTGGGTTCCGAGCAGGTAGACGCCGACGAACGCCAGATAGCCGCCGATGAGAACCAGTAGATACAGTACCAGCGGTGGCACGCCGACGGCGACGAACGGCGTCGCCAGCGATTCCCAGCCTGGCGTCGCGACGAACCCGTCGTAGGTCGTCGCCCACACGAGCGCGATCACGAACCCGACTTCGTCGAACCCGTCGATCAGCCGCGTCTCCGAGAGTGCGGTCCCCGGCAACCGGAACCTGATCTCGCCGTCCTCACGGGCCAGTGGCGCGAGTCGGCCGTAGTACTGGAAGACCCGTGCGATTGGATCGACCGTTCCGAACCAGATTTTGGAACCGTACGCGAGCGCGCCCGCGAGCGTGACGACAGTGTAACCGGCGACGACGGCCGCGAGTACTCGCGGTTCGTCTGCGACCGGGCTGACGACTTCGATCCAGATCAGTCCGAGTAGTCCGGCGACGCTCGGCCACGCGCCGAACCGTTCGGGATAGGGACGGTCGAACGAGGGTGCGAGTTCCGCGACCGTTCGCCAGGGATTGATTGCTGGCCAGACCGACCCGATGAGATATGCCGACATCGTGAATCCGGCCCACCAGCCGACCCACACCAGCAGGACGGCCGCATTGGCGGTGCCGCGCTGGGGGCCGAGCAATCCGACGACAAACACCCCAAATAGGCCAACGACTCCGACGACAGCGAGTAGTCGTCGCAGGATCGACTCGCCCGGAACCGCCACGCGGCGTCGCCACCCGTGGATAACCGCAATGAGCGACCGATCCGTGACGAACGACGCCAGCAGGAACGAGGCCCCGACTGCCGCTCCGCCCGTCAGCAGGAACAGCCAGGTTGGCACTGCGACGGTCTCCCGGCCGTCGCTCAGCGCCGCGCCGTGAGCGACGGCCGGGTCGACGGCCGCGACGAGCACGGTGAGCGTACCAGCGAAACCGACCAATCGACGGACGCGCCGACGGCCGTGCATGTGACTTCCCCTGTGAGCCTCGCCGAGGAATAACTTCCGAACCCGTATTTCAGGGGGATTTTTAATGACTGGCCCGCTACGGGGGGGTATGAGTACCGCAGATTCGGACGATCACGGAGGGCATCACCTGCCCGCCGTCGAGGACTGGCCGCGGGGATTCGGCGAGGCCAGCTGGTGGCCGTTCGTCACCGCTATCGGCGGCGCGATGATATATATCGGTGCCGCCTTGTTGATCTGGAGCGGGAGCTCGAACCCGACGCTGACGTCGATCGGTGGCCTGGCGATCACGATGCGGATCGCCGGTGCTGGCGTCGTCTCGGGCAGCGTCCTGTTGTTGTTGACGGGCATCTATGGCTGGCTGTACCACGCCTTCGTCGCGAACTACTGGGAGCACGGCACCGAGAGCCACGGCAGCAGTTCCCTTCGGTTCGGGATGGTTCTGTTCCTTGGTTCGGAGATTGCCACCTTCGGGGCGGGATTCGTCTACTACTTCTTCATCCGGTCGGGCGCCTGGAGTACGGAGGCGTTCCCCGAACTTCTCGGAAGTCTTGTATTGATCAACACCGCGATCCTGCTGGCCAGTAGCGTGACGCTTCACTTTGCGCACGTCTCGCTCCGGCAGGGCAACAGGACGCGCTTCGTCCAACTGCTTGGGACCACACTCCTGCTGGGCATTATCTTCATCGCCGGCCAGGCCTACGAGTACTACGAGTTCATCGTTCACGAGGGCTTCACCATCAGCGGCGGTGCGTACGCGAGCGCGTTCTACGGCCTGACGGGTCTTCACGGCGCGCACGTCTCGTTAGGTGCGGTTCTAATCGGGATCGTTTTCGTTCGGGGCCTCATGGGGCAGTATTCGGAGGACCGTCACACATCTGTCAGTACGGTCTCGATGTACTGGCACTTCGTCGATCTCGTGTGGGTTTTCCTCGTCGTCACGCTGTACGTCGGTGCCGAGATATAGTCGATACCAAAATCTTTTAATATTTCTACAGAGACGGATTGGAACGAGGGGTAGTGTCACACGCGGTAGAAAGGATCTCCGGCCACATCCGTCGTCGGTGGGGAACGACGGGCAACGCTGTGACCACTTGGGGGTGGCACCACACAACACGGCAATTGTCGGCCGGTACCGGTCCTTTACCAGTCCGCTGTGGCACTATCCCGACTTTCTCTCCTACTGCTCTGAAGCGCGGCGGCGATTGACAAAGCCCTGGTTGTCGGCGGTGGCCTCGACGAACGATCGGAACGCCTCGGCCGTGTCGCCGTCTGCCAGGACCATGGGTTCGCCGTCGTCGCCGCCTTCCCGGATCGCCGGGTCGATCGGGATCTTTCCGAGCAGTGGCATCGACATTTCCTCGGCGAACTCCTCGCCGCCGCCCGCTCCGAAAATCGCGTGTTCGGAACCACAGTCGGGACACTTGAAAGAACTCATGTTCTCGACGATGCCCAGGACCGGCGTCTCGTGTTTGCCGAACATCTCCAGTCCCTTGCGGGCGTCGTCGAGCGCGACCTCCTGAGGCGTCGTGACGATGACCGCACCAGCGACAGGCACGGTCTGGAGGAGCGTGAGCTGTGTGTCGCCGGTTCCCGGAGGCAGATCGACGACCATGTAGTCCAGATCGCCCCACTGAACATCTTCCCACAGCTGGGTGAGGATCTTGTCGACCATCGGGCCGCGCCAGATGACCGGCGCGTCCTCGCCCATCAGGAGGTCGATGCTCATCAGCTTCAGTCCGAACTTCTCGGGCGGGATGATCTGCTCGTCCGGCGTGGCCTCGGGCCGCTCGTCAGAGCCCAACATCCGGGGGACGCTCGGCCCGTAGATGTCGGCGTCGAACAGCCCGACTTTCGCCCCGAGATCAGAGAGACCAGCAGCAAGATTGACCGCGATCGTGCTCTTACCCACCCCGCCTTTCCCGGAAGCGACGGCGATGATGTTCGTGACGTTTGGCAACACCTGTTCTTCGGGTGCGAGTCCGCGGTCGATCGACGCCGACAGCTCCACGTCGAGGTCAGGATCCGCGTCGGCCAGTACGGATCGAACTTCCTCTGCGATCGTGGTCTCGGCGGGCGAGTAGGGAGCTCCGAGAGCGAGGTCGATCTTCGCCGTGCCGTCCTCGACAGTGACGTCGTTAATCAGACCGAGCGAGACGATATCGTCGCCGAGGTCCGGGTCCTCGACGGCTGCCAGATGGTCGCGTATCTCCTGTTCGTCCATGCTCTCGTTTTGGCTCCGGACTGACGATAAGGGTTGTGCCACACTTCCGTCGGTGATTTCCATCCCGGCTTCCGGGACGATCATAGCACGTCGATGACCGGTTTTCGCGCAGGACCGAGCAGTATAACTATCAGCGCTTGTTTTCCGCGACGGATTTATAGCTAAACAGGCGCAGTATCACGGTCTTCGGGGTGGATACGCGCCACCACTCATAGTGATTACTGTAGCGATTTACCGCTACGACCGCACGGCTGCGTGCGGTCGATGTGGAACAGACCTACAGTAATCACTATCAAAACGTCATCGTTACTGCTGTAACGATTTATCGGTACGACCGGGCGGCCGCGTTGGGTCGGCTCAGAACAGACGTACAGCAGTCAGTATCAGTCCACCGGTAAGACGCTATCGCCGAGTTGCCAACGCCAGCAGTTACCCGCCAGACCGCCCTCCCGTGGTGAAGGAATCGGTCTGTGGACCGACGACTTCGCGATGACGAATTCACCCGCCTCGATCTAGTACGTTATCGGAGAGACGGGCGCTGCCATCCGCCTCGGGGCCCGTGCGTCCGACCTTTCAATGTCCGAACCAGTGGACACGTCACGGAAACTGGTTACATAGGGGTGACATTCGGGGCGACGCTTAAGACCACCGTCCAGAAATGTCTCTATAATTGATGCTCGCCGACGATTTCGGGCGGGAAGTCACCGGTCTCCGGGTCTCGCTGACCGATCGGTGCAACTTCGACTGCGTCTACTGCCACAACGAAGGACTGGGTGATACGCGCGGACCGATGGCTCCGCAGGACGACGAGATGACGACTGACGAGGTGGTGCGTCTGCTTGAAGTCGCCACCGAGTTCGACGTCGAAGCCGTCAAACTCACCGGCGGCGAGCCCCTGCTCCGTGAGGACGTCGCAGAGATCGCCCGGCGAGCGCCCGATTCCCTGGAGATCTCGCTGACGACCAACGGCTCCCTTCTCCCGGACCGCGCCGAAGCGTTGGCCGCCGCAGGCATCGAACGGGTCAACGTCTCCCAGGACGCTGTCGATCCCGAGGCGTTCGCGGAGATCACGAAATCCGGCGCGTACGGCCGCGTCGTCGAGGGCGTCGAGGCGGCCCTCGCGTCCGGTCTCGTCCCGGTGAAACTCAATATGGTTGTCTTCGAGGGGACGGCGGAGTACGTCCCGGAGCTGGTCGAACACGTCGCCGAGAGTGAAGGGCTCCAACTCCAACTCATCGAGTACATGCCAGAGATCGCCGGCCACCCGGAGTGGGCGATCGATATCGGGCGAGTCCACGACTGGCTCGAATCGCGGGCCGATCGGGTCGAGTCCCGCGAGATGCACGATCGTCGCCGGTACTTCGTCGGGGGCGACGGTGGCGGCGAGGGGATGATCGAAATCGTCGACCCAGTCGAAAACGAGACCTTCTGTGAAAATTGCCATCGCGTGCGCGCGACACACGACGGTGCTCTCAAGGGGTGTCTGAACCGGCCCCGGGTCCATTCGATGGGCGGGATGACGAAAGACGAGATCCAGGAGGCCTTCAGGGCAACCGTCGCTGATCGGGTGCCCTACTACGGTGAGTACATGATCAAGGACGAAGGGGAGTGGGTTCTCAACGAGGAATACACTGACGAGGCGACGGTGGTCGGTCAACCCATCGCGGTAGACGACGATTGACCTAGTCCCCGAGGGCTTGCTGCCGACGAGGGCCGTATCAACCACTTGCTGCCGAAGACGGCTGGTCCGCCATCTGTCGCTTCGTCCGTCTCGTCACACCACTACACGAGGCGAGCGATCCGTTGCCCTTATATGCGGGCACGTCGGACTGTTCAGACACGAATCGTGCAGGGGGATCGTCCCCCGAGTCCGAGCAGGTGTCCCCGGCACCGGCAGCGGGCGCGAGTACACTGCAAGCGAGTCGTGGTAGCCAAGCGGCCCAAGGCGCATGGTTGCTAACCATGTGGCGTCAAGCCTCCGGGGTTCGAATCCCCGCCACGACGCTTCACACAACCTACACATGAGTGCAGAAGACCCAGACGCGGACGAGACACCGGAGGACGACGAGGACCTCCAGTATTTTGTCCGCATCGGACAGACGGACCTCGACGGCACCAAGTCGGTCGAGCGTTCGCTCACCGAGATGAACGGTATCGGCCACCGCGCCGCTCGGATCATCGCCCGGAAGGCGGGCGTCGATCGGCGGGACACCTTCGGTCGCCTCGACGAGGAGCAGATCGACGAGGTCGTCGAACTCGTCGAAAGCTTCGCCGAGGAGGTCCCCGAGTGGCTCGCGAACCATCGCAACGACTTCTTCGACGGTGAGACGACTCACGAGATCGGTAACGACCTCGATCTCACGCGTCGTCAGGACATCAACCGCATGAAGATGATCGACTCCTACAAGGGCGTCCGCCACAAGCGCGGACAGAAAGTCCGTGGTCAGCGTACCAAGTCCACGGGCCGTACCGAGGGGACGATCGGTGTCAACGTCGAAGCGATAAAGGAAGAACAGGCTGAGGAAGCCGCAGCTGAGGAAGAATAATGGCACTCGGATCTAACACCAAGTTCTACGAGACGCCGAACCACCCCTACCAGGGTGAACGGATCGGCGAGGAGTCCGGATTACTCAGTCAGTACGGGCTCAAGAACAAGGAAGAGCTCTGGCGGGCACAGTCCGAGCTTCGCGGATACCGCCGCGAGGCGCGTGAACTGCTCGGTCGGGCCGAGGCCGGTGACGAAGAGGCGAGCGAGTTCATCGCTCGGCTCAAACGGCTAGGCATTCTTGGCGAGCAGGACACGCTTGACGATGTCCTGAGCCTGGACGTGACTGACGTGCTCGAACGTCGACTCCAGACGATCGCCTACCGTAAGGGCCTGGGCAACACGCCTGAGCAGGCTCGGCAGTTCATCGTCCACGGACACGTCACTGTCGACGGCGCACGCGTCCAGGTTCCCTCGAAGAAGGTTTCGGTCGACGAAGAGAGTTCGATCGGCTTCGACGAGGCGAGCCCGCTCGCGGACGAACTCCACCCAGAACGCGCGGAGGAACAATAACATGGCAGAAGATGACGACAGCAAGTGGGCTATCGCCCACGTGCACGCATCGTTCAACAACACGATCATCACGATCACCGACCTGACCGGTGCCGAGACGCTGGCCAAGTCCAGCGGCGGGACGGTCGTCAAGCAGAACCGTGACGAGGCCTCGCCGTACGCCGCGATGCAGATGGCCGAGGTCGTCGCCGAGGACGTCCAGACACAGGGCGTCGAGGGTGTGCACGTCCGCGTGCGCGGCCCTGGCGGCAACCTCCAGACCAATCCCGGTCCGGGCGCACAGGCGACCATCCGGGCGCTGGCGCGAGCCGGCCTGGAGATCGGCCGTATCGAGGACGTCACACCGATCCCACACGACGGCACACGCAGTCCGAAATCCAGCGGGTAATCTACAATGGCAGACTACGACGTAGAGTTCATCGAGCGGGACGATCGACGGGCACGGTTCCTGATCCGTGGCGTCACACCGGCCTTTGCCAACGGCATCCGCCGGGCGATGATCGCCGACGTGCCCACGTTCAGCATCGACTCCGTCAGGTTCGTCGAGAATTCCTCGGTCATGTTCGACGAGCAGATCGGACTCCGGCTGGGGCTGGTGCCCCTGACCACCCCGCTTTCTGGCGAGTTCGAGGAGGGTGACACCGTCACGCTCGCGCTCGACGTCGAGGGGCCGGAGACGGCTTACTCCGGGGACATCGTCTCCAGTGACGAGATGGTCCAGCCCGCCGAAGAGGACGTACCGATAATCGACCTCAAGGACGGACAGCGACTGGAGTTCGAGGCCGAGGCCGTGCTCGATCACGGTGAGAACCACGCCAAACACCAGGGTGGCGTGGCCGTCGGCTATCGACACCTCCAGCGCACCGAAGTCGTCGGCGACCGCGACGAGTTCGACGACGGCGGCGCGGAGATCGTCCGCGGCGTGATCGAGACCGAGGACGGCGAACTGATCCCGACCGAGGAGTTCGACAACGATCTCACCGAGCGCTATCCCGACAAGGAAGTCGAAGTGCGCGACGTCGAGAACGCGTTTGTCTTCGACGTCGAGACCGACGGTTCCTTCGACGTTGACACGCTCGTCGAGGCCGGGATCGACTCGCTCCGCACACGCGCGGAAGAACTGAAAGACGCGGTGCAACTGTAAGAATGATTTCGACCCTTCGACCCCCACGGCGGTCGCCCGCTGCCCCTAGCGGTGCGAGCGGTACGGATCGCCGGACCGAAAGGGGTTTGAAGGGCCACACGAAACAGACTATTGCGAGCAGGGATAGCCAAGTCTGGCCAACGGCGCAGCGTTCAGGGCGCTGTCCCGTAGGGGTCCGCAGGTTCAAATCCTGCTCCCTGCACTTTTCAGGAGGGACGTTATGAGCAAGAGTAACCCGAGACTCAGTAGTCTCATCGCCGATCTGAAGTCGGCCGCCCGGCAGTCGGGCGGAGACGTCTGGGACGACATCGCCGACAGGCTAGAGAAGCCGCGGCGTACCCACGCGGAAGTCAACCTGGGCCGCATCGAGCGGTACGCACAGGAAGACGAGACCGTGGTCGTTCCGGGCAAAGTGCTCGGCAGTGGTGTCCTGCAGAAGGACGTCACCGTCGCAGCCGTCGACTTTTCCAGTTCGGCCGAGACAAAGATCGAACAGGCTGGCGAGGTCGTCTCGCTCGAACAAGCAATCGAAGACAACCCCGAAGGATCGAACGTGCGGGTGATCAAATGAAGGTCGACACTGTCGACGCCGACGTAGTCGTGGACGCTCGCGACTGCATCATGGGTCGCGTGGCGAGTCAGGTCGCAGAACGCGCGATGAACGGCGAGACGATCGCTGTGGTTAACGCCGAACGTGCGGTGATCACCGGCCGTGAGGGCGACATCAAAGAGAAGTACCAGAAGCGGCGCGATCTCGGTTCGGACAAGGGTCCGGCCTATCCCAAGCGCCCCGACGGTATCTTCAAGCGCGCGATCCGTGGCATGCTCCCGTACAAGGAGCAGCAGGGTCGCCAGGCCTTCGAGAACGTCCGCGTCTACGTGGGTAATCCCTACGAGGACAGCGCTGGGTCTCCGAGCCAGCGTGACGGAGGCGGCGAAGCCGTCGAAGCGGAGGTCCTTGAGGGAACGTCGCTGGATCGGCTGTCGAACATCAAGTTCGTCCAGCTGGACGAACTATCCGAGAGCATTGGAGCCAACGTAACATGGTAACGAACACCTCAGGCAAGAAGAAGACCGCCATCGCTCGCGCGACTGTGAGCGACGGCGAGGGTCGGGTTCGGATCAACTCCCGACCTGTCGAACTGGTGGAACCGGAGCTGGCACGGCTGAAGATGCTCGAGCCCTTCCGGATCGCTGACGACGACCTGCGAGAGTCGGTCGACGTCGACGTATCCGTCGAGGGCGGCGGCACGACCGGGCAGGCTGACGCCACCCGGACCGCGATCGCCCGCGGGCTGGTCCAGCATACGAACGATGCGGAACTTCGCGACGCGTTCATGGAGTTCGACCGGTCGCTACTGGTCAACGACGTGCGCCAGTCCGAGCCCAAGAAGTGGGGCGGACCGGGCGCTCGCGCGCGATATCAGAAGTCCTACCGCTAAGGTGATCAAAGTATGATGGTACCGGTCAGGTGTTTCACCTGTGGAAACGTCATCGGCGGGCACTGGGAAGAATTCAAAGAGCGGACCCGTGAGGGCGACGAGGATCCAGAGAAGGTACTCGACGACCTCGGTGTCGAGCGACATTGCTGTCGGCGGATGCTCGTTTCGCACAAGGACCTCGTCGACGTAGTGGCACCGTATCAATGATGGGGACCCAACAGTACAACCGCTACGAGAAAGCTCGAATCATCGGCGCACGGGCGTTGCAGATCGCCCATGGCGCGCCGGTGTTGATCGAGACCGATCAGACCCAGCCGATCCTCATCGCGGCCGAGGAGTACGACGCTGGTGTCCTGCCGTTCACCGTCAACCGAGGGCAACACACATGACGCTCATCACTGACGTTCGATTGCGACGCGTACTAGACTCGCGAGGGAATCCGACCGTGGAGGCCGACGTCATCACCGAGAGTGGCGGCTTCGGCCGCGCGGCCGCTCCGAGCGGCGCGAGCACGGGCGAGCATGAAGCGATCGAGCTGCCGCCGAGCGAGGCGATCGCCAACGCTCGCGAATACGCCGTTCCGCGCCTCGTCGGCGAGGTCTTCGCCGGTGATCAGCGTGACGTTGACGCCGCGCTCCACGCCGCTGACGGCACCGAGGACTTCTCGGAGATCGGCGCGAACTCGGCGGTCGCAATCAGCATGGCGGCGGCCAAGGCCGGTGCCGACGTGCTCGGCGCGCCGTTGTACCAGCACCTGGGCGGTACCTTCCGCGGCGACCAGTTCCCGACGCCGCTGGGGAACGTCGTGGGCGGTGGCGAGCACGCCGCCGAGGCGACGAACATCCAGGAGTATCTCTCTGCACCTGTGGGTGCGCCGTCTGTCACGGAGGCAGTCTTTGCGAACGCGGCGGTTCACGCCCGGATCAAGGAACTGCTGAACGAGGAAGGCATTCCCACGAACAAGGGCGACGAGGGCGCGTGGGCGCCGCCGATCGGCGACGCGAAAGCTTTCGAGGTGGTCGACCAGGCGACCAGCGAGGTCGCAGACGAACTCGGGTTTGAGATCAGCTTCGGGCTGGACATGGCCGCCGCGGAGATGTACGACGGCGAGGAGTACGTCTACGAGGGCGAGGACAACCGCTCGACCGACGAGCAGATCGACTACGTCGTCGAGATGGTCGAGGAGTACGACATGGCCTACGTCGAGGACCCCCTCGACGAGAACGACTTCGAGGCGTTCGCCGAACTGACCGACCGTGTCGGCGACCAGACGCTGATCTGTGGCGACGACCTCTACGTCACCAACGTCGACCGACTGCAGACCGGTATCGAGGAAGGCTCGTCCAACAGCATCCTCATCAAGCCCAACCAGATCGGGACGCTGTCGGATGCGGTCGACGCGATCGAACTCGGCGCCGAGAACGGTATCGAGTCGGTCGTCTCCCACCGCTCCGGTGAGACCGAGGATACGACGATCGCCCATCTGGCGGTCGGCACTGCGGCCCCTTACATCAAGACCGGCACCGTCGCCGGCGAGCGCACTGCGAAACTGAACGAACTGATCAGGATCGAAGAACAAGCATGAGTCAGGACGAAGAAGACGACATTGACGACGCTTCGGAGACCGCCGGCGAAGCCGGTGCCGTCGCCGAGGCTGAGGAATCGCCCGCGTCCGAAGCCGAGACGGCACCGGACGCCGAAGCGGAGACAGCATCCGATGAGGCCGACGCGGCACCCGAAGCGGCCGACGAGACGGAGCCGGCCGTCGACGAGGACGTCATGCCGGAAGGCGAGGAGGCCGACCTCCTCATCCCCGTCGAGGACTACCTCGGTGCAGGGGTCCACATCGGGACCCAGCAGAAGACCAAGGACATGGAGCGGTTCATCCACCGCGTCCGCACGGACGGGCTGTACGTGCTGGACGTCTCGATGACCGACTCACGGATCCGCACGGCCGCGGACTTCCTCGCGAACTACGATCCCGAGCAGATCCTCGTGGCGTCCTCGCGACAGTATGGCCGGTTCCCGGCCGAGAAGTTCGCCGATGCCGTCGGCGCGCGAGCGCGAACGGGGCGGTTCATCCCCGGGACGCTCACCAACCCCGACTACGAGGGCTACATCGAGCCTGACGTCGTCGTGGTGACTGACCCGATCGGTGACGCCCAGGCCGTCAAAGAGGCCATCACCGTCGGGATCCCGGTCATCGCGATGTGTGACTCCAACAACCAGACCAGCAACGTCGACCTCGTGGTCCCGACGAATAACAAGGGTCGCAAGGCCCTGAGCGTGGTCTACTGGCTGCTGGCCAACGAGACGCTCGATCGCCGCGGTGCTGAACCCGCCTACGCCCTCGACGACTTCGAGAGCGAACTGTAATCGGCAAGCGCAGTCTTGGATTCAGCGTGATTTCCGGTTTTACGACAGTAGTACCACCTCACAACTGTGTCTTTGTCACGTCATCGCAGTCAGCAACAACGGATGAAGAGTGAGCCCTGGAGTACCGTGATCACAGTCTGAGACGACGCTATGGAGCTATCTTGAAAACTAGCTAAACTATAATTATTATTAGTCCCACAACGATAAAGATTGGACCAGTAATATATCGTATGGTGATGATTTGAAATCGGTCCGGCTCTGGATCAGCTGCATGTAGGTTCCGGTGTCGTGCAAGTTTCCGAGGAATAGCAATGAACAAAAGGCCAAAAGCAATGAAGATAGTTCCATTAACTGGATGTAATATCTCATTCATAGATAAGGTATTAATTCACACTACTTATTCCCTGTGATCCTCATTCACTTTCTTCATAGACTAGATAATTTTTCGTCTCCGCGGTGTGGTTTACGTACCCGTAATCTTCACAAGGGCAATATCCGCCAAGATCAGCGATACGATACGTAGTACTAACTGTCCCTTTCACCACGTCCATCTCATTCCCAGTCAGATTCTCGTTTTGGACATCCACTGTGATGCCGAGACTATCGTCCGAGTCAGTGGGAAAGCTATCTTTTCCAAGCGTTGGATCGACATTATACGTCCAAATGTAGCGTTCCTCACCATCTTCACTGTCGGGTGTTTGATGATCGACTTCTATACAGTCTTCTGGATTACCGGCATCCCATTGGTCGATCAAAAACGAAGCAAATCCAAGCGCAAGACTTGCTGTACCGGAAGAGACGAAAGCCCCCACGATAGTAAGAGTTAATGCGACCGCTTCATCCCCAAATGACTCAGATTTTGTATTCCCGTCAGCCCTGGGTCGTGGATCGACGAGTGACGTCTTTGACTCGTTATTTGTATGAGCCATAAATTCAAATTTCTTCGCCACTGGATCCACATATTTCCCATACAGATCTTGAAAGTCCGACTCACATTCTCCAAGTAGGGTACCAGGAAGTTCTTCAAAATGACAATCAAGAGATAACTTCTCGAACGAACCTTTCGAAATCACAGCAGGCGAAGTATCTCCATGATTCCCCTGTAAGGTCATTGACGATCTAAAATCAACGCTGGTGCTGCCCTGTGTATCGTTTAGACATACGTCCCAGTAATCTGTATCATAGTTTCTAGTATCGAAGGAATAGCTGGGAGTCGCTTTGTCATTATCAACATATGTCACATCATATTCCTCAGACATCATTTCTCACCTCCTTTTTTGCCCTTCTTTTTTCGCTTCTTCTCACCCTTTGGTTTCAGATTTTTCAATGACGTGCTGGTTGGAATCCCTTTCTCGGAAATATCCGGGACTTTATCGAACTTTTTGGCCTGTTCTTCTGGTGAGGGCATTTTTCGTATTTTTCCAACAGACGCACCGTTGTCTTTCGCATTCATTGTGTAACTAAGATCTGCAAATCGGTCACTCGGACGGGTTAATAATCCCACAATATGGTGGCCGTCAAACTCCAATTTGCAAATCAATTTCTCTCCATCGCGAGTATATTGAGGTTCGGTTAGTTCAATATAATACTGCCAAAGCGGACCGGCTTTTTTGTAGGGACTCAATCTTCCCGAATCACCCAATTTGATATTGAATCCACCGAGCTGCAACTTTCCAGTTATCTCACCTTCTCCATGGTGTTGGATGTGTGCATGTGCTGGTCGCTGCACTTGATGAGTGCGCGTATCGTATGTTACTCCGACAAACTCTCTCTTCGAATCAGCGGCTACGGTACTAATACCCGACAACCCGAGAATGCTAGCACCTACCGAACCGCTCATTTGTTTTAAAACGGATCGCCTGTTGAACGGAATCCGTTCACCAATTTTATCGCCTGGCATTGCAATCTTAATGAGCATCTAATAATATTGAAACTAATGATTTAATCTATTAGTGATCTCATTGTTAATCTCTACGTCATACGGTCGTCCCGACGAATAACAAGGGTCGCAAGGCCCTGAGCGTGGTCTACTGGCTGCTGGCCAACGAGACGCTCGATCGCCGCGGTGCTGAACCCGCCTACGCCCTCGACGACTTCGAGAGCGAGATCTGATAGTGATTACTGTAACGATTTGCCGGTGCGACCGCACGACGCCGTGCGGTCGACCCGGAACAGACTTACAGTAATCACTATGAGGCTGTTGATCTTCGAGACCTTTCGACGATCGAACCGGTAGCTGACGCTTCCGCCGGTCGTTAAGTTACCTCGTTCCGACAGTCGAGTATGGACACTGACGACGACCGTCTGCTCATGACGCCCGGCCCGACGGCGATCCCGCCGTCGGTTCGGGATGCGATGGCCAGGCCGATCGAGAACCCTGACATCGAGTCCGGGTTTGCCGACCGCTACCGATCGATACTCGGGGACCTCGCGACCGTCTACGGGACCGATGACGATGTGGTAGTTCTCGGCGGTGAAGGCATGCTAGGTCTGGAAGCGAGCGTCGCGTCGATAATCGAGCCGGGTGAGGAAGTCCTCTGTCTGGCCAACGGGATTTTCGGGGAGGGATTCGCTGATCTCGTCGAGAGCCACGGCGGCACGGCCGTCGTGCATCGCGAACCGTACGATTCCGGGTTCGATATCGAGGCCGTCAAGTCACTGGTCGAGGCCCACGAGTTCACCGCCGCGACGATGGTCCACTGCGAGACGCCGACGGGCGTGCTAAACGATATCGAGGAGATCCTTGGGGTGCTTCAGGACGCGGACGTGCTCACAGTTGTCGATGCGGTGTCGTCGCTTGGGGGGACATCAGTTCCGACAGATCGGATCGACGTGTGCCTGGGCGCCTCCCAGAAGTGTCTTAGCTCGCCGCCAGGACTGTCGACGCTGTCGGTGAGCGACGGAGCCTGGACGAAAGTCGAGGTGACGAGCCCGGACGGCTTTTACACGAGTCTCGAACCGTGGCGGGATGTCGGCCTCGAGGTCGAGGGGCCATTACAGACACCGTACACGCATCTGGTGTCGAACCTCTACGCGCTGGAGGCGTCGCTGGATCGGTTGCTTGAGGCGGGGCTCGAGGCGGTCTACCAGCGCCACGAGCGCGTGGCCGAACAGTGTCGCGAGCGCGGACGCGAACTCGGTCTCGAACCGTTCCCAGCGACGAGCGAATTGTTCTCGCCGACGGTGACAGCTTTCGAACTCGAGGGGCGGGCCGAGACGGTTCAGCCGCGACTGGCCGAGGAACACGGGATCGTCGTCGCGACGAGCTTGGGAGAACTGTCGGACGATATCTTGCGGATCGGACATATGGGATACAGCGCCGATCCTGATCGGGTCGAGCGGACGATGGACGCGCTGGCGGCTGTGCTTGAGTAACGTCGCTGATAGTGACTGCTGTAACTATTCACCGGTACGACCGTCCGACTGCGGGCGGTCGATGTGGCATTGACTTACAGCAGTCACTATGAGTCAGAACAACCCCTTGCCCATCAGCTCGCGAGCGATGATGTTCTTCTGAATTTCGGAGGTCCCTTCGTAGATCTGGGTGATCTTGGCGTCGCGGTAGAACCGTTCGACGGGGAAGTCGTTGACGTATCCCGACCCGCCGTGGATCTGGACGGCCTCGTCGGCGACTTCGACGGCGACCCGAGAGGCGAACTCCTTGGCCATCGAGGCCAGCATCGTGAGTTGGTCGGACTTGTTGTCGACGCTCCAGGCGGACTTGTAGGTGAGCTGGCGGGCGGCCTCGGTCTGGGTGTACATTTCCGCCAGCTTGTGCTGGATGGCCTGGAACTCCCCGATCGGCTTGCCGAACTGCTCGCGCTCTTGCGCATATTCGAGGGCAGCCTCGGACGCGCCTTTGGCGATGCCGACGCCCTGGGCGGCGACAGAAGTCCGCGTCTCGTCGAAGAACTGCATGAGCTGGAGGAATCCGCCACCGCGAGTTCCGATCAGGTTCTCTTCGGGGACCCGTACGTCGTCGAAGATCAACTCCGCGGTGTCGGAGGCACGAATCCCCAGCTTTCCGGTGATCTTCTCGGCCTCGAAGCCGTCCCGATCGGATTCGACGAGAAGCTGGCTGAAGCCGTTGTATCGCCCCTCCGCGTCGGGATCGGTCTCGGTCATGACGACGAAGTAATCCCCGACCGTGCCGTTTGTGATCCACATCTTGTTCCCGTTGATGACCCACTCGTTGCCGTCCTTTTCGGCGCGTGTCGAGACCGAGGAGACGTCACTTCCCGTATCGGGCTCGCTGATGGCCGTGCCCATGATCGCGTCGCCGGCCGCGACCGGTTCCAGCCACCGCTCTTTCTGGTCTTCAGTCCCGAACCCCATGATCGCGTCCGAGCCAAACGATGCCGAGACGATAGACAGAGCGATCCCCGGATCGACCGCGAACAGTTCCTCACTGATGATCGCGACGTCCAGCGTCGAATATCCCGCCCCGCCGTACTCGATGGGAATGTTCGCGCCTGCCAGCCCCATTTCGGCGCTCTTCTCGACAATATCGTAGGGATACTTCTCCTCGGCGTCGTACTCGGCGGCGACCGGCTCGATTTCGTTCTCGGCGAACTTCCGGACCTCCTCGCGGACCTGTTCTTGATGATCTTCGAACTCGAATTCCATGCGAAATAATTACAATCAACAGATTATAATGGTTTGTAATCAAAAATAAATCTTCGATCTGTTTATAAATTCCTGACCGGTTCTCCATCGAGAGAAACCTTAATTCGTGAGCCAGTTGAGAACCAGAATGTAGAACCATGAATATCGACGATATCGACACGATCGCAGTACTCGGTGCCGGCAGTATGGGGCACGGCATCGCCGAAGTTGCGGCGATGGCTGGGTACGAGGTCGTGTTGCGCGACATCGAGGAGGAACTCGTCCAGGACGGATACGACCAGATCGAGTGGTCGGTCGACAAATTGGCAGAGAAGGACCGACTCGACGAGGATCCAGAGACGGTCATGGACCGGATCACTCCCCTGGTCGACTTGGAGGAGGCAGTCACCGACGCGGACGTCGTCATCGAGGCCGTCCCGGAGGTCATGGACATCAAAAAGGAGGTGTACGAGGACATCGACGAGTACGCGCCCGAGGAGGCGATCTTCGCGACCAACACCTCCAGCCTGTCGATCACGGACCTGTCGGAGGTCACCGACCGACCCGAGCAGTTCTGCGGGATGCACTTCTTCAATCCGCCCGTGCGGATGCAACTGGTCGAGGTCATCTCGGGGGCCCACACCAGTGACGAGACGATGGACGCGGTCGAGGCGCTGGCGGAGGACATGGACAAGTCCCCTGTCCGGGTGCGCAAGGACAGTCCCGGGTTCATCGTCAATCGCGTGCTCATCCCGCTGATGAACGAGGCCTGCTGGGCCGTCCACGAGGGCGACGCCGACATCGCGACCGTGGACTCGACGACCAAACACGGCATGGGTCTGCCGATGGGCGCGTTCGAACTCGCCGATCAGGTCGGCAACGACGTCGCCTACCACGTGCTCGAGTACGTCAACTCGGAGCTGGGCGAGGCCTACGAGCCCTGCCCGCTGCTCGAAGAGAAAGTGGACGACGAGGAACTCGGCAAAAAGACCGGAAAGGGCTGGTACGACTACGAGGACGGCGGCGTCGAGATTCCGATGGACCAGACCGACGAGGACCTCGAAGAGAGGCTTACCGGGTTGATGGCCAACGAGGCCGCGAAACTGATCGAAGGCGATGTCGCCCCCATCGAGGACATCGACGAGGCGATGATGCTCGGTGCCGGGTTCCCCGAGGGGCCTGGGAAGATGGCCGATTCGGCCGATCTCGACTCGCTTGTCGAGACGCTGGGGGAACTCCACGAGGCGAAAGACCACGCCCGGTTCGAAGTGGCTGATACGCTTCGTGAGGCCGCCGAATCGGGCGGCTTCTACGCTACCGGTGAGGGAGACGGCGAAACCCGCGAGTACGAACAAATTTCCGTCGATGTGGACGGGCGGGTCGGTCACATTGCGATCGACCGACCCCACCGGATGAACACGATCACGGTGGACATGCTTGAGGAGATCGAGCACGCGGTGGACGCGCTCGAAGACGACGAGGAGGTCCGCGCACTGCTCGTAACCGGTGCGGGGGATCGGGCGTTCTCTGCGGGCTTCGACGCCGCGTCCGCTGCGCCGGGCAGCGGGCTGGAAGCCGCGGAGATGTCCCGGTATGGCCAGCAGGTCTTCGGGAAGTTCGAAGCGTCTCCGATGCCGGTCCTGGCGGCTGTTGACGGCTACTGCCTCGGCGGCGGGATGGAACTGGCCACTGCCGCGGACATGCGGATCGCGAGCGAGGGATCTAGCTTCGGCCAGCCCGAACATAACCTCGGGCTGCTGCCCGGCTGGGGCGGCACCCAGCGACTCAGCGCGATCGTCGGCGAGGGACGTGCGAAGGAGATTATCTTCACCGCTGACAACGACTACGACCCCGAGACGATGGCCGACTACGGATTCGTCAACGAGGTCGTCGCCGGCGAGGAGTTCGAGGATCGGGCCTGGGAGCTGGCTCGTGACCTGGCGGCCGGGCCGCCGATCGCCCAGAAGTTCACCAAGCGCGCGATGCTGGCCGGTCGGGACGATACCGATGCCGGCCTCGAAATCGAGGCCTCCGCGTTCGGTCACCTCTTCACCACCGACGACGTCTGGGAGGGGCTTGCGGCCTTCCAGCAGGATCGCGAGCCGGAGTTCGAGGGCAAATAGGGGAAAAGTTACCACCGTTCCGCCCCGGGAGTCGGTATGGCCCGCCAGACACCGCTGTACGAGCGCCACGCCGATCGTGGCGCGCGCTTCACCGACTTCGGGGGCTGGGAGATGCCCGTCGAGTTCGATTCGATACGCGAAGAACACGAAAGTGTCCGGGAGTCCGTCGGCCGCTTCGACGTCTCACACATGGGGCAAATCGAGATTTCGGGTCCCGACGCCGTCTCACTTCTGCAGCGACTGACGACCAACGACGTCACCGCGCTCGCTCCCGGGCAGGCCCAGTACACTGCGATTACTGACCAAAACGGGGTCATGCTCGACGACACTGTCGTCTACCGACTCCCCCGGGGCGACAGCTACCTGTTCGTGCCTAACGCCGGTCACGACGAGGAGATGGCTGACCGATGTGTGCGACTTCGTGGACAGCGTGGTCTCGACGCCGACATCGAGAACGTCACGACCGAGTGGGCGATGATCGCCGTCCAGGGGCCGGACGCCCCTGTACGGTTCGAGGACGTCACGGACGCCCGATTCGATCTGGACCGCTTCGAGATCGCCCGCCGGGATATCGCTGGCGTCGAGTGCCTCGTGGCGGCGACGGGCTACACCGGCGAGGCCGGCTTCGAGGTACTCGCGCCGTGGGACGACGCCACGACGGTCTGGGACGCTTTCGACGTCCAGCCCTGTGGACTCGGATCACGTGATACGCTACGTCTGGAAATGGGGTTACTGCTCTCGGGCCAGGACTTCGATCCCGAGGATGAACCCCGGACGCCCTATGAGGCGGGTATCGGGTTCGTCGTCAAACTCGATACGGAGTTCGTCGGCCGCGACGCCCTTGAGGCCGTCCGCGAGGAAGGTCCCGAGGAGAAACTCGTCGGCGTTCAACTGATCGAACGGGGAATCCCGCGCCATGGCCATCGAGTGACCACGCCCGACGGGGCCGAGATCGGACACGTGACGAGCGGGACGCTAAGCCCCACCCTCGGCGAACCGATCGGACTGGCCTACGTTGATGCCGCGCATGCCTCCCCCGACGAACTCGTGCGGGTCCTCGTCAGAGGCGAACCGAAGAAGGCACGTATTAGGGCGACGCCTTTTCTGGATAGATGAGCTTCGAAACCCCCTCGGACCTGCGCTACCTCGACTCCCACGAATGGGTCCGCGAGAGCGACGGTACCGCACGCATCGGTCTCTCGGCGTATGCTCAGGACGAACTCGGCGACGTCGTCTTCGTCGAATTGCCCTCGGTCGGCGAGGAGATATCGGCCGGTGAGGACTTCGCCGTCGTCGAGAGCATCAAGGCCGTTTCGGACGTTTACGCCCCCGTCTCGGGCGAAGTCACGGCCGTCAACGAAACGCTGTTCGACGAACCCGAACTGATCAACGAGGAGCCCTACGGCGAGGGCTGGCTCGTGGAAGTCGACCTCGCTGATCCCGCCGAACTCGAAGACCTGATGGACGCCGACGCCTACGCCGACGAACTCGCGTAGCGACGTTCTCGGTACAATCTTATACCCGCGGTCGTTAGCCCCGCTTATCACATGACTTCTCGGAGGGTGTCAGCGCGATGAGCGGGCGACGAGAGGGGAGCCCGTACGTTCCCCACACCGATGCGGAGACGACTGCGATGCTCGATGCGATCGGTGTCGCGGACGAATCGGAACTGTTCGACGTCCCCGAGGCGGTCCAGTTCGACGGGACGTTCGGGATCGACTCGCGGGACGAGCGCTCGACGGCCAGGGAGATCGAAGAGACGCTTTCGCACAACGAGGAGATAACGTCGTTTCTGGGCCGCGGTCATTACGCCCACCACGTCCCGGCCGTGGTCGAGGATCTAGCCTCGCGTTCGGAGTTTCTGACCTCCTACACCCAGTACCAGCCGGAGGTCGCCCAGGGCTTCCTCCAGGCGTTATTCGAGTACCAGTCGATGCTCGTGGAGCTCACAGGGCTAGAGGTTGCCAACAGCTCGATGTACGACCGCGCGACCGCGCTCGGCGAGGCCGCGACGCTTGCCGTCCGGGTCCGAGAGACCAGCGGTTCGCGGGTTCTCGTCCCCGAGTTGCTCCGGGAGGACCAGCGTGCGGTCCTGGAGAACTACGCTGACGGGGCCGGCCTCGACGTTGCGTCGTATCCGAGTGCGGACGGTACCGCCGACGTCGAGGCCCTCGCGTCGGCGATCAACGAGGACGTCGTCATGGTCTACGCCGAGAACCCGACTGTCCGGGGGACTATCGAGGAACGGTTGAACGATATCGGCGATCTGGCGGACGATCACGACGCTCTGCTCTGTCTCGGTACCGATCCGGTAGCCCTGTCACTGCTCGAGGAACCGGCCAGCGTCGGTGCGGACGTCGTCGTCGGCGACGCCGGAGCGCTGGGACTCGGTCACGCCTACGGGATGAGCCACGGACTGTTCGCTACCCGGGAGGCGTTCCTGCGGCAGGTCCCCGGGCGCCTCGTCGGTGCGGGAACCGACGAGAGTGGCCGTCGGGCCTACACGCTGACTCTTCAGACCCGGGAACAGCACATCCGGCGGGAACGGGCAACCTCGAATATCTGCACCAATCAGGCGTGGGTCGCGCTTCGGACGGCTATCCACGTCGCCTGGCTCGGCGCGAATGGGCTGGTCGAACTGGCCGAGGAGGCCGTCCGCGCCCCGCAGGAGCTCGCGTCACGGGTAGACGAGATCGACGGCTTCAGCGCGCCGGTCCACGACCGCTATCACTTCCGGGAGTTCCTCGCCCGGACCGACCGGCCGGCGACGGCGATCCGGGATGACCTTCGGGAGCGAGGGTATGCCGTCCATGCCATCGACGATAATCATCTACAACTGTGCGTGACCGATGCGAACGAGCACGCGACCGACGAGCTTCTCGCGGCACTCTCGGAGGTGGCCTGAATGCGCTACGACCAGGCCCGGTGGATCGAGGAGGATCACTACGAGCCGCTATTGATCGAGAAGCGCTCAGAGACCGTCGAAGTAGAGGACTCGCCGTTGCCCGACGAGCTGACCAGAGACGACCTCACGCTGCCGTCGCCCGCTGAGCCGGAACTGGCCCGCCACTACACCCGTCTCTCCCAGGAGACCTACGGGGTCGACAGCGGTCCCTTCCCGCTTGGCAGTTGCACGATGAAGTACAACCCATCGCTACTGGAGGAAGTCGCGGCCGACCGGAACGCCGCGATCCATCCAGATAGGCCCGAAGAGAGCGTCCAGGGAACCCTGGAGATCATGGCGACGCTGCAGGACTGGCTCGGACGGATCGGCGGGATGGACGCCGTGACCCTGCAGCCGCCGGCCGGTGCGGCCGGCGAGTACACTGGTCTGCTTATCGCGGAAGCCTATCACGACGACCGCGACGAGGATCGCTCGGAGGTGTTGATCCCGGACAGCGCTCACGGGACGAACTTCGCGAGCGCTGCGATGGCCGGCTTCGACGTCGTCGAACTCCCAAGCGCCGACGACGGGCGCGTGGATATCGAGGCGCTGGAGGCCGCCGTCGGCGACGCGACGGCCGCGCTGATGCTTACGAATCCCAACACGCTGGGGCTGTTCGAACGCGACATCACTGAGATCGCCGAGATAGTCCACGACGCCGGCGGGTTGCTCTACTACGACGGTGCGAACCTCAACGCCTTGCTCGGGCAGGCCCGGCCCGGCGACATGGGATTCGACGTTATGCACTACAACGTCCACAAGACCTTCGCGACCCCGCACGGCGGCGGCGGTCCCGGTGCGGGCCCGGTCGGCGTCACAGATGATCTGGTGTCATTTCTGCCCAGGCCGCACGTGCGGCAGGTCGACGACGGCTACGAACTGTACGAGCCCGAGCACTCGATCGGGAAAGTCCACGGCTATCAGGGCAACTGGCTGGTCCTGTTGAAGGCCTACGCGTATATCCGCCGACTCGGCGACGAGGGGCTGGCCGACGCCAGCGCGAAAGCCGTGCTCAACGCCAACTATCTGGCCGAGCGGATCGATTTCGAGGTCCCCTACAGCCCGTTCCATCACGAGTTCGTCGCCAGCGCCGGGGATCGGGACGCTATCGACGTCGCCAAACACATGCTCGATTTCGGGGTGCACCCGCCGACGACGAAGTGGCCGGAACTCGTCGCGGAGGCACTGATGACCGAACCTACCGAATCGGAATCCAAAGCGACGCTCGACCTGCTGGCGGAAGCGTTCGACGCTGTCGCGAGTGCCGAGGACGACGCGCTCGCGGAATCCCCCAGTCGGACGACTGCCCGACGAATAGATCAGGTCGAAGCCGCGCGGTCGCCGCGGCTCTCCTGGCTGGCTCTCGATGAGTGATCGCTGTCGGGCCCCGCTGACCCGACGGCTGTTCACACGTGCCCGCGCCGACCCAAACACGCGGAGTTTTGACCCTCCATCCCTAACGGACGATACAGCAAATGGCCGATACTTCGGAAGACGTCCATACGGCGACGCTCGAACGGGACTTGGAGTGGAGTCACGAGATCGTTCAGAACGTCTCACGGACGTTCGCGATCACGATCGACGTCCTCGAAGAACCGATGTCGTCGTCGATCTGCGTCGGTTATCTTCTTTGTAGGATACCTGATACGATCGAGGATGCGGGTCACATCCCGCCGGAGACGCAGGTCCGGCTTCTCAGGACCTACGATGCGGTACTCGATTCCGACGCTGACACGGGAGTCGAGGCCTTCAGTGACGCCGTTGCCGATTGGGTCCCGGAAGACGGTGGTGCGGACTGGGAGCTGGTCTCCCAGACTGAACGCGTCCTCAGGGTGTTCGAGGCCCAGCCCGAGGCGGTACGTGAGGCGATCCGGCCGCCGGCCCGTGAACTGGTCGACGGGATGGCCATGTTCGTCCAGCGGTACGCCGACGAAGGCGGTCTTCGGGTCAAAGCACGCGAGGAGCTCCACGAGTACTGCCACTACGCCGCCGGGACCGTCGGTGAGCTCGTGACGAACCTGGTCTGTGACGAGGAAACCCCCGAGGAAACCTGCGATCCCATGGAGGCAAACGCTGAGGCGTTCGGACTCGCCCTCCAGCTGGTCAACATCTCCAAGGACGTCGGGGCGGACTATCACGAGGAGAACAACGTCTACCTGCCGGCGGACGAACTGGCGGCTGTAGACGTCGATCAGGAAGCGCTGGACGATCCTGGGGCGACAGACGGCGTCGTGACGGTCGTTCTGCGGACCGTCGAGGACGCCCGCCAGTACCTTGACGACGCTCAGACCTGGCTCGAACACGTCCCCGAACGGGCGGGCAACCGGGTCGCAGCTTGGGCGATCCCGTATCTCCTGGCTGTCGGAACGCTCCGGGAAGTCGAATCCCGCCCTGCGGACGTCCTCCGCACGGAGGGCGTGAAGATCTCCCGGCATGAAGTCGGGGCCGTTATCGAGGCCTGTGTCGGCGGGCTCGACGCCCAGCGACTGGACGAACTCCGCCGGCGGATCGCCGCCGAACCGTTGGCCCACCCGTCCCCGTGACCGTCGGGAACGCGCCCCTTCGAGGCACCGCCCGTCGCCGATACCGCTATCGTTTTGTGGGAACGCTGTTACCTCCCGCCCATGCACCGTTCCCGCCGACGAGCGACCGCCCTCCTCGCAGTAATCGCGGTTGTCGCGCTCACGACCGCCGTCGCCGCCCGCCCGCCACCCCAGCCGCTGTGTGAAGTCTGTTCCGACGAAGTGCTCTCCGAGGAAACGGTCGACCGATCCGCGGTCACCGTCCGGATCGACGAGAACGGGACCGGCCACTGGACGATCACGTTCGAACTCCGGGAGAATGAGACACTCGAAAGCGACTCTCTTCGAGCGACAGCTGCCTCTGCATTAGGAGGCCATCGAGGCGAATCCGAGCCGCGGAATCTCTCGGTGGCCGTCTCCGACGATCGCGTCCAGTTCAACTACGAGGTCCCACGGATGGGCCACCGGAGCGTCGGCGACGCGCTCGTCGTCGATTACTTCTACTCACACGGCGACCCTGGCCGCTGGTACGGTGTCAACGCCGACCGCGTCACCGTGACCGGATCGGAGGGATCGACACTCGTCAGCGAGCCACGCTGGATCAGCTCGAACGAGACGGCACTCGTGCTCACGGGTGAGCACGGCGACCCTCACGAACGGACACTCTCCGAGATGTATCTCGGGTTCGCGTCCGATGACGGCCTCAGCGGCAAACTCGCGGTAACGTTCGGGATCGGCATCGACCGCGCACAGTCCAAGCTCGAAACGATCCCGGATGGAGCGCTGTTGCCAACAGCGGTGCTCGTCGGATTCCTCCTCGGCCTCTACAGGCTGGGTGACTCCCTCGCCGCCCGGTCACGACTGCAGCGCCTCGGAGGTGTGCTCGGACTCGCCGCCGCGTTTACCCTGTTCAGCGTCGGGGCCGCGACCGTGTTGGGCGAGGGAATCGACTCGATCGGTGACGCCGGAATGGGATTCCTGTTTGTGGGGGTGTTCATCAGCGGGCCGTGGCTCGCCGGTATCGCTCTCGCGATGTCGATCCAATACGTGCTCCTCGACGAGCGATACGGGCCAACCATTCCCACAGGACGGGTCGTAGACGCCGCCGCCGCGCTCTCGTTGATCGTACTCGTGGGTGGAGTCCTCGCGGCCGGCGCACAGAGAGAGGTCGCCCTGTACTACGGACTCGGCGTCGAACTCCTGGTTCCGCTGTTGTTCCTGCCGCTGGCGCTGGCCAACCGGACGCTGATCCGGGCACTCCTCGGGGGGACGATCGTTGTCTCGCCGATCCTGATCGCACTCGGACTCGGGCCGGTCGGCGGCGGGCTCTCCGGGCGGCACCTGCCGTTGCTATACGTCCCCTGGGCAGTCGTGGCCGGAACAATCGGCTCGCTCACGTACGCGTACGGTCTGCAGTCGAAGTCTGGAGAGCCCGCGATCTAGTAGAACTCCCGGACGAGGTCCGTCGCCCCGTCGGGGGCACCGTCGGGGATTTCGGCCATGCTACCTTCGATGCCTTCACGCTTGCTGTAGGGTATACTATTCTCGTCCTGGTAGAGGACGCCGATATACTCCTTGTCGCTTTCGAGGATGCGGTCTTTGGCCTGGTCGAAACTCCCTCGGTCGTGATCGGTGTCCGCAAGGTCGACGATCGAGTCCCGGAAGTAGTCGTAGGTGTCGACGTCGTTGAACGTCACACAGGGGCTGTAGACGTTGACGAACCCGAAGCCGTCGTGTTCGATGGCCTCTTTGACCAGTTCGGTGTGCCGCTGGGAGTCCGACGAGAACGACTGGGCGATGAAGGTCGCCCCGGCCGATAGTGCCAGCGCCTTCGGGTTGACCGGCTGGACGTTCGTCCCCTCCGGAGAGGTCGCGGTCTCGAAGTCCTCACGCGAGGTGGGGGAGGCCTGCCCCTTCGTCAGCCCGTAGATGCGGTTGTCCATGACGACGTAGGACATGTCGACGTTACGGCGGACGGCGTGGATGAAATGCCCCACGCCGATGGAGTAGCCGTCGCCGTCCCCGCCGGCGACCATCACTTCCAGGTCGGGGTTGGCCAGTTTCACGCCGGTCCCCACGGGAAGGGCGCGGCCGTGGACGCCGTGCAGCGCGTAGCTGTGCATGTACGTCCCGATCTTGCCCGAGCAGCCGATCCCCGCGACGATGAACGTCTCGTCAGGGTGGTTGCCGGTCTCCGCGAGGGCTTTCATCATGCCGTTCATCGTCCCGAAGTCCCCGCAACCGGGACACCAGGTGGGCTGCTTGTCGGATTTGAAGTCTGTGAATCGAACGTCGGAGCTCATTGTGTCACCTCGGTCTTCGCGACGGCGTCACGGATCTCCTCGGCCAGTTCGTCTGCCTTGAACCGGACGCCGGTGTACTTGTTGATCCGCTGGACTCGCGTCAGCGCGTCGTGCTCGATCAGGTCCGCGAACTGCCCCGTCGCGTTACACTCGGCGACGAGGACGTCCTCGGCGGCCTCGATCGCGTCTGACAGGTCGGGCCGCGGGTAGATGTAGGGGACCGAGAGGAACCGGATCGGCATCTCTAACTGGGCCATCGCCTCGCGGATTGCACCCTCGTTGGATCCCCACGAGAGCACGAGCGTGTTCGCGTCGGGGTCGCCGAACTCGCGAGGGGTCCAGTCCTCGCGCTCTCTCGCGGTCTCGACTTTCCGTTCGCGCTTGTCGACCTGTTCGACACGGACTTCCTCTTCTTCGGTTCGGCGGCCGAGTTCGTCGTGTTCGAGCCCGGTCGTCATGTGTGCGCCGTCGAGCGTTCCCGGGAACGCCCGCGGGCTGATCCCGTCCTCGGTCGCCGCGTGAGCACGGAACCGTCCCTGTTCGTCTAGCCACTGGTCGATCTCTGCCTCGTCAACGACTTTCCCTCGGTCGATCTCGACGGCGTCCATGTCGAACTCCTCGGGGTCATATGTCCGCTCGGTCACGGCCATCGAGAGGTCCGCGGTGAGATACACAGGGATCTGGTACTTCTCGGCGAGGTTGAACGCCTCTATCGTCTTGTGGAAACACTCCGCGACCGTGGTCGGTGCAACGACGAACCGCGGGATCTCGCCGTGGCCACCGTACAGCATCATGTTTAGATCGCCCTGTTCCTGTTTTGTCGGCATCCCCGTCGAGGGTCCGGACCGCATCACGTTGGCGATTACCAGCGGTGTCTCCGTGGTCGCGACCAGCCCGAACGTCTCGGCCATCAGGTCGATCCCTGGGCCGGACGTGGCCGTCATCGAGCGCGCGCCGGCCCGGGCCGCACCGAGCGCGAGGTTGATCGCCGCGAGTTCGTCCTCGGCCTGGACGACCGCACCGCCGTACTGCTCGATCCGACCCGTGAGATACTCCATCACGTCCGTTGCGGGGGTGATCGGATACCCGGCGTAAAACCGACAGCCGGCCGCGATCGCGCCCATTCCGATCGCCTCGTCGCCGTTCAGCAGGACGTAGTCGTTGTCCGTCGTTTCGAGGTCGTAGTACTCGAAACCGTAGTCGTAGTTCTCCCGGACGTACTCCTGGCCCAGACGAGCCGCTTCCTTGTTGTTCTCGACGATCGCCTGACCCTTGTCTCCGAAGCGCTTGACCAGCGCCTCGTCGAGATTCTCGATCGGGAAGTCTGCCACCTCACAGGCCGCCCCGAGCGCGACGACGTTGCGCATGATCGCCCCACCGGCCTCTTCGGCGAGTCTCTTCAGGGGCACCTCCAGCCCGATCATCCCCTCGGGCACCTTGACGTCTTGCATCGTCGTCTGCTCGCCGTCGTAGATGATGACGCTCCCCTCGTGGAGTTCGTCGAGATTCTCCTCGATTGTGCGCTCGGTCAGCGCGATCAGGACGTCAAGCCGGTCGACGACGCTCTCGACCGGATTGACTGCCGTCCTGACCTTGTAGGCCGTATACCCGCCCCGGATGCGTGAGGCGAAGTCCTTGGAGGTGTAGACGTGGCGACCAGCCCGGGACAGCGCACGGGCGAATATCTTGCCCGTCGAGTCGATCCCGTCTCCGGCTTCGCCACCGATGGCCCAGTTGAGATCCTCATGCATGATACTGAACGTTATCCCTGGCCGGACGAAAAACCTTCTGGAACCCCACGTCTCCGTCGGCGAATTTCGCCTTCCGAAAGGGCCATTCGGCTCCCGACCCGCTGTGGTAATATGGACCAGACGCCACTCACCGTCGCGGCCGTCGAGGCAGTCGGCCCCGACGCGTTCGCCATCTCGTTCGAGACGCCCGCCGACTTCACTGCCAGCCCCGGGCAGTTCGTCAAACTCACCCTCGATACCGACGACGGCGAGCAATCCCGCTTCTACACCATCTCTTCGCCGGACGTCGAGGAAACCTTTGAGATCACCGTCGAGGTTGACCCCGACGGTGCGGTCGGGCCGCTGCTAGCCGAACTGGAACCCGACGACTCGGTCCCTGTGGCCGGGCCGTTCGGCAGCGCCTACTACGAGGGTGAACCCGGCGCGGTCGTACTGGCTGGTGGTCCCGGTGTCGGCCCCGCTGTCGGTATCGGCGAGCGCGCGCTGGCTGACGGCCACGACGCCGCTGTCGTCTACCGCGATAGCGCTCCCATCCACGGGGACCGGCTGGACGCTCTCGCTGCGGACGGCGCGCTCGTCCGGATCGTCGACGACGACGCTGCCCTGGCCGACCACGTCGCCGCCGCTCTCGACTCTGTTGGCGAGGACGCGCAGGTGTTCGTCTACGGCTTCGCGGACTTCCTGGACGCCGCCATGGACGCCATCGAGGCCGCCGGTGGGGAACCCGACGCGGCGAAGGTCGAGAACTTCGGCTGAAAGCCCTCACAGCCGCATGGCTGCGGCTGTTCGCCCTTTTCATGTCCACCAGGACCGCACCGAGACGGCCAGCGGTAGCTGGCCGCTCGTAAGGGCAACACCAGCGCTTTTCCCAGTCGCGGCCGCCGTGGCCGCGACTAACCGTACCGCCACCGCTACCGCCCCATCCCTCCCCAGGCGCGCGGATGGAACCGCGCGCTGGCATCCTGACCGCTGCCGTACAGTGCCCCCCTCGACTATTCATCAGGCCTGTTTCATTGAGAAGTACCCCACCGCCGGTATAGCAGGAGTTCGAAACGCTTAGCCGTTCCGCCGTCGCATCGAGTGGTATGGTACACAGCGACTGGGGTGACTGGCTCCCGCGCGCGATTGAGGACGCCGACCCCGAGGGCGTCTCGATCTGGTATCTCGGCTGCAACGGCTTCGTTCTCAAGGCCGACGACGGAACGACCCTCTTCGTCGACCCCTACGTCGGCACCGGCGACCCGCCCCGCACGGTCCGGATGGTTCCCGTCCCGTTCAACCCGGCGGACGTCGGCCCCGTCGACGCCGTGCTCGCCACACACGAGCACACCGATCACGTTCATGGCGAATCGACCGCCCCGATCCTCGCCGACTCGGATGCTCCATTCTACGGCCCTGACGACAGCCTCGCGGTCGCCCGCGAGGAAGACTGGGCCGACCAGTGGGACCTCGATACCGACCAGTACGTCCAGGTCGAGGAGAGAGACACCTTCCAGATCGGTGCGTTCACGATCAGCGTCGAACCCGCCAACGATCCCGACGCGACACACCCCGTCGCCTACGTCTTCGAACACGACGCCGGAACCTTTGTCCACGGCGGGGATGCCAGACCTGGCTCGTTCGAGTCGGCCGGTGACAACTACGATATCGACGCGGGCGCGCTGGCGTTCGGCAGCGCCGGGATGATCCGCGACAAGCAGACCCGAGAACCCAAATACACCAAGTGGTACAACGACGAAAACGAAATCGTCGAGGCTGCCAACGAACTCCAGCTCGATACGCTGGTACCGACACACTGGGATATCTGGAAAGGTCTGAACGCGAACCCTGGGGTGTTGCACAACCACGCCCGTAGCTTCGAATATCCCGAGCAGGTGAAGGTCGTCGAAATCGGTGACCGGTTCGCTCTGTGAAGCGGTAGCGGTCTTTTTCCCCACGTTTTTGCGCGAGTGACCGGCGGGAACGAGCGGAAAAAGTGGTTGTGAAAGGTCTGAACGCGAACCCTGGGGTGTTGCACAACCACGCCCGTAGCTTCGAA